>NZ_JBGONH010000020.1:0-47670 GCF_041439075.1 Vibrio sp. FF145 | reverse complement strand
GACAAAGGACAAAGGACAAAGGACAAAGGACAAAGGACAAAGGACAAAGGACAAAGGACAAAGCGATGCCTGAATATCTGTGCGAGACTTGTACCGTAGCTTATTGCTTTGATGATTGTAATTCGGCATTGGCGCAACGAGAAATGATTGAAGTAGAAGAAGTCTTGGATCGTAAACAAGTAAGCCAAGGTCCTGAACGGCGGCTTAAACAAGAAAATTCAGACATAAAAAATCCCTACAAGCACAGCCTGTAGGGATTTTGTACGTTGCAATACTGTTCTCGCTTTCTAAAGCAAAGGGTCTTACAAAAATTTTTAGAACAGTGTTATTCGACAATAAATTATTGACGAGTCACTATTTTTCGTAAGTTTTGATTTCGCCAGATTTAACGCGAGCAACAAATGATTGCAGTTCTTTCTTCACAACAGGCATTAGGAAGTACAGGCCAAGAATGTTGAAGATAGACATCGCAAAGATAGCTGCGTCAGAGAAGTCGATTACCGCGCCAAACTGAATCGTCGCACCGATAACAACAAACACACAAAACATCACTTTAAAAATCAGTTCCGTTGTTTTGCCTTCACCAAATAGGTAAGTCCACGCTTTAAGACCGTAGTACGACCAAGAGATCATGGTAGAAAACGCGAACATGATTACCGCTAGAGCGAGTGTGTATTTGAACACTTCTGCCGTTTCAGTAAACGATGCAGCAGTCAGCGTTACACCCGTTAAGCCAGAACCATCGAATGGACCTGTATTTAGACCAGCGATAGTGATAACCAAGGCTGTCATTGTACAAATGATGACAGTGTCAACGAACGGTTCTAATAGTGATACTAGACCTTCAGTGATTGGCTCTTTTGTTTTAACCGCTGAGTGAGCGATAGCTGCTGAACCTACACCGGCTTCGTTTGAGAACGTTGCACGTTTTAGACCTTGGATTAAGGCACCAATGAATCCACCAACCACACCTTCGCCAGTAAACGCACCTGTAAAGATTGCACTGAACGCAGGACCCACTTGATCAAGATTAGAACCGATAACAATCAGAGCCATACCGATATACAGAGCAGCCATCCAAGGAACAACTTTTTCCGTTACCGATGCGATAGAAGGCATACCACCAACAATCACAGAGAAAACTAAAGCGGCGAGTACAAGGCCTGTGATGACACCGTATTCACTTGGTACATCGAATGCGTAAGTTAACATGGCATGTGCTTGGTTAGCTTGGAACATGTTACCGCCACCCAATGCGCCTAAAATACACATTAATGCAAAACCAATAGCAAGGGCTTTACCTAGTCCACCCAACCCTCTTTCACCAAGACCTTGGCTTAGGTAGTACATTGGACCACCGGAAACGACACCTGAAGGTAGGATAGTTCGATATTTCACACCTAAGGTACACTCACAGAACTTAGACGCCATACCCAGAAGACCACACAAGATCATCCAGAATGTTGCACCAGGACCACCAATTGCGAGTGCAGCACCCACACCGGCAATATTACCAAGCCCAACAGTTCCAGAAAGCGCGGTTGTTAACGCTTGAAAGTGAGAAACTTCCCCTTCGTGTTTGGAGTTAGGGTCTGTGTACTTACCTTTAATAATGTCTATGGCCATCCCGACACGTTTAAATTGAACAAAGCCAAAGTAAACAGTAAAGATGATCGCAGCGAGCAGTAACCAGCCAACAATAATTGGGAAGTTTGCTTCACCTACCGGTACGCTTTTAAATATCAGTCCAACGAACCAACCTGTATATTCGTTGAAAAAACCATCAACACTTTGACTTAAGTTACTGATAGATTGATTAAATCATCCTTCTTCTGCAAATGCACTGGAACTAAACAATAATATAAACCCAAAAAATAATTCACGTATGTTTTTCATGGTTTTCCCTGTCTTTTTATTAAATTATGTTTGTTGCTGTTGTGTTTTTTCTATTTGATTTTTTACATTTCAGCGACTTATTTATTGCAATTCGACGGCAACATAAACGGCTGTAGCTAGGTCGAAAAATGAAATAAATATGAGTACTGATCTTGCTTTATATGGATATCCTTTTGGTATGTGCACCAATTAGACTATGGCATTCGGCCTGCCAAGTCCTACTGATAATCCTATACACAAAAATAATACCATCAAAGATTTTTTTACAATAAATTTACAATTGTTCGGGTTTTGTCATTGTTTGGGAATAAGCAGGCATTTTTTAGGTTGGAAAAGGCATATGCAGCAGCTGTTATAGCATGAACTAAGGTGAATGATAGTGGAGGTGCATAGGGAAGTCGGCGAGTTTTAATGTTCAATATGTTTTGGGGAGGTGTTTAAACAATTGATAGTTGAAGATGTAATCAAGCTAAAAGACATTAAAAAAGCCCTTTATCAGAGCTTTGTTAATGGTTTCAATGAGCGTGAGGTTTAGTGCCTGACGAATAGAGACTAGAGTTAAACAGAGCCAATGATACGTTTACTCGATTTGTGGTAAAGCTTAAGTGCGAGTAACGAGCCCCATAGAGCGACTTGTATCCATAGCAATGTCCATTGAGACGCTACCTCTTGCCAAGATGCCCCCATCTGATTGAGCGCTAAAAAACCTTGGATAGCGGGTGTGCTTGGGAATAACTGTGACAGCAGTACTAACCATTCAGGCATCATTTCAACAGGCCAGATAAAACCTGAAGAGAAGATCAGCGGCATTGAACTGATTAACACCACAACCGTGACTAACTCTCTTCTTGGCACTAGCTCACCAATAAAAATCCCGATCAAACAACTAGCCAATAAGAAGGGTAGCAGTAAGGTCAAAATGTTTGTTATGGAACCAAGTAGGTTAATGCCATACATCGAAAAGCTAGCGCCGAAGTAGTACATCGACAACAAGTAATATATGCCGACTAAGGTACAGCAGCGAGCAAGTATCAGTTTCGCTGGAGAGGTCTTACTCCAATAGCCAAACGTCGATTGAGCGTTTTGGGTCGCGCCAACTAAACCAGAAGCCATGGCTAAGGTTTGTTGCAAGATCAACACAAAGACGGCTGGAACCACGTAATCAATGTAGCCCATGCGACTATTGAAGGTTGGTTTTAGGTTCAAGCTGAATGCACTGTAGCCTTTGGCTGCGGATTCTAACGGCACACCTTCAACTAACAAGTGACTGACTTTAACTTGTGCAGCTAACGTGCCGCCTGCCTTGGCAAGCCCTTCAACAATGGTTCCGTAGACTAAGAAGTAAGATGCATCACCGGCGTAAGAAAGCGTAGGGCTCTTACCTAGGAGCAAGTCTTTATAGAAGTTCTCTGGGATGACGAGGAACCCACCAATCTCTTGATTAAGAACAGCTTGTTTAGCATCGGCGATGGTGGAGTCGCGGCGTACCAAGTCAATTTGAGATGTGGCATCTACCATTCTTTCTAACTGGTAGCTGCTTTGGCTCTTATCCAAATTCACAACGGAAGCTTTAAGCTGTTGAGGAACTTGATTTGCGTAAGGCAGCGGATACAAGAATGAATAGAAGACCACACCACCAAATACCGTTAGAAGTACAACAGGGTTGCGAATTACCGCTAACAGTTCTTGTTTTAGCAGTTGAGTAAAGCTCATTGTTTTACTCCTTGTTCTGCTTCGTTTTTAGTTTTAGCTGAGAGTGATGCTTGCATTAGATGTTTCTTAATTAACAACATAACCACCAATGCAGGAACTGCATACCACAACATAGAAGAGAGGCTGATCAGCGACTGTGTTGCGCTCACGCCATAGCTAGATTGTGCCGTTTGTACTTCGATGTAATGACTCACGGGCAATAAGCTTCTCCAAATTTGAGCTGCCGTGTTCATGTCTGTCACCGGAAAGGTAATGCCCATGAATGCAAAGCTTGGCGCTGTAAAGGCGCCAGCGAAGCTCATCGCCCTTGCTGGATCAAGCGTTAAGAAGAAAAACAAACACCCCATGATGATACAACTGATGACGGTAAGCAGTTGGGCAATGGTTAATGCCAAAAAACTGCCGTTAAACGGCCAGTCTAAGAGGACATAGAACCAAAAGCTAAACGCGATACCAAACATCAAAAACAAGACAAGGTAGGGTGTTAATGTTGATGTTAGTGACTTCATCGGGGCGGTGGATAACCAAGCGTGAAGGCCACGAGCTCTAACGTTCGCCGTTAAAACCAATATCGTGCCCACCACAATCATGATCTGCCACAGTGCTGGAATAACCGCAGACACCAAGAACTGAGCATAGCTAGTGTTCTTGTTAAACAGTGGCGTAATCTGGCTTTGTACCGTTACCGCTTGCCCCAATGCCGATTGTACCGTGGTATCACCGTGCGAGAGCTGTTTAACCACTTCGAGTTGCGCGTTAAATGTCCCTTGAGCCTGCAACAGAGCCGAGTTCACCAGTTTGCCAATTAAGATAAATTGGCTGTTGTAGAAAACGGACACTTGCGGGTTCAAGCCTAGGAAAAGGTCTCGGTCAAAGTGTCTTGGTATCACGACATAACCATAGATATCGCGCTCAATCATCGCTTTCGCCGCTTCACTCGCCGAGCTGTATTTCTGAGTCACTTGTAGGGTAGGTGACGCATCAACAAGGCGCGTGAACTGTTGCGATATTTGGCTGTGCTCAAGGTCGACAACCGCAACCGGTAAGTCACGAGCGATCCCTTGCGAAAAAATCAGCCAAATACTGGCAGCAAGCAGTAAAGGGATCCAAGTTAGGCAAGACAACAACCATTTGTCTTTGCGGACAATCGCCCACTGCCTAAGCAATGTATTTTTCACTTGACGGTGCTCCGGTGATTGCGTGCCTCTAGATTGCGAGGCTGTAGATCGAGAGCTTATAGAGCGAAAGTTAGCAGACATACGTCACCTAAAGCTCAACCACTAGGCTCATGCCCATACGCAGTGTTTCGTTGGTATCGACAGGGTGCGCTTCTACTTGAAAAGTGCGTAAGTCGAAGCCTTGTGCTGCGTCTGTTGAACGCCAAGTCGCGAAATCACCCATTACGGCAATGTGAGTCACTTGGAAAGTTAATGATCTATCCAGAGCTGGAAGGTAAGCTTCAAATTGGCTGCCTTTCTCAAAATGTTTCAACATATCTTCACGTACATTGAGCACCGCCCATGCATCTTTAGTGTCAATCACGGTCACAACAGGGAAACCTTGAGGAGCTAACTCACCGCTACTTAATAGTACTTGAGCCACTTCACCACTAAACCAGCTGTGGATCTGTGTGTCTTTTGCGTAAGCTTCAACTTCCGCTACTGCGCCAGCTGCCATTAACGCTTTTTGAGCGGCTGCCACTTTGGTTTCGTCACGAGCACCTTCTTGTGCTAATTGATACATTTGGAACGCAGCGCTTTCAGTGTACTTCGCCGCTTGCCACTGTGTTTTGGCTTCATCACGTTTTTGCTCGGCAACCACGCCATCGTTATAAAGGTTGTTTACACGTTGGTAAGTTTTATCCATGAGATCGGCAGCTGCTTTGGCTTTCAACCATTGGTCTTTAGCGGCTTGGATTTGCTGAGTACGCGCGCCATTCTCTGCTTGTTTTGCTAATGCACCAGCGGCTTTTTGACCGGCTTTTGCTTGCTCTAATTTAGCGTCAATTTCTGGGCTAAGTAGGGAGAAGATCAATTCGCCTTTTTCAACCGAATCGCCTTTACGCACGAATATTTCATCAATTCTGCCGGGTACTTTCGATGAGATGCTGTATTGCTGCGCATCTATTTGACCTTGAAGCTTAACAGGCTGTGGTTGATAAGCTTGGTAGAAACTGTATCCGACCCAGCCAATAACGCCGATACCAACTAAAGATAGAAGAAGGGGCTTAATAGGTTTCATGAATTATCCTTTTGACTGGCTAGCGGTGTCTGCTTTTGAATCGAAGTCAGACGGGACAGAAGACGTTAAGTAACTTGAATAAGCATTCATTTCACTGGTGAGTGCTAACAGCTTATTAAGAGAAATTAGGTATTTGAATCGAGCAGCAGATTGCTGTGTTTTAATGCTTGCAAGATAAAGCTCAGCATCAACCACTTCTAACGAATTGGATAACCCTTGAGTGAAGGCTTTTTTACGAAGTGAAAGGTTTTCTTGAGCTAAAGACAGACTTGAGTTGAGGCCTTGAACTTCTTCAATTGCTTGGTTCGCTTCAAGATAGGTCTTTTGTACCAAAACGGTTAAGTCTTGCTTGGCTTGCGACTTAAGAAACTGGACTTGAGACACGGCGCTATGAGCGGCAGCGACTTTGTCGGAACGACCTGACGTGTCAAGTAGCGGTACATTCACACCAATACCGACTAACCAATCGGGTTTCATTTCACTGGCTAGCGAGTCATCTTCGTACAGGCTGTAATCACCGTAAAGGTAAACTTCTGGGTAGTATTTGCCTTTTTCAGCCTTGATCAAGCTACTCGCTTGTTTCTCTTTTGCTTCAAGGATTTTAAGGCCTGGGTAGGTCATGAGGGTTTGATCAACAAATACGTCCATATGAGGCAGGTTTTTGTTGATAAAGAGTTGTTCTGAAGGTTCGACACTTTGGCTCTGACCAAGGATCTGAGTCAGTGCTAATTGAGCAATTTTGAGGTCGTTCTGCGCTTTGGTTCGTTCAACAACGGCTTTATCCAAAGAAGCATCCGCCTGCAGACGTTCTACTCGAGCAATTTGTCCTTGCTGTTCAAGCTTGATGGCGAAATCACGATGCTGAGTTAAGCCAGCTTCAACGGCTTGACGTGTTCTCACGACGTCTTCCGCTAAGATCACCGAGAAGTAATATTTACTTAAGTCTTCGTAGCGAGCCTGTTTCTCCATCAGCAGTTGGCTTTGCGCTTCTTCGCTTTTACCTTCGGCAGCAGTTTGCGCAGCGGTAATTCGTCCGCCAGTAAAGATAGGCCAAATAGCACGGATGGAAGAGCTGAAGATGTCTTGTTCGGTGATGGTTGAGGTAACACCGCCAAGCCCACTTAATATAGGCTGTAGAATACCTCCAACTGCACCTAAATTTGGCACGCCGCTTAAGCTATTTTTGAACTGTTCACCATTAATCGTCACATCACTATCAAGGTGCGTGTAGTTAGACCCCAAGGTGATCGAAGGTAGATTAAGGCTGCTTGTTGAATTCTGAAGGTGTTGATAACGCTCAACGTTAGCTTGTTGAGCTGCAAGTGAGTTGTTGTTCTCTTGCAATATTTGCCACGCTTCAGAAAAAGTGAGCGGGGCAGAGAAAACTGGCGAAGCCAATGTGCCGAGAAGCATACTGGCGAGCGCAAGGTATCGGAATTTTGGTTTGGTCATCTGCATTAAATACCATTTAGAGTATTAACTCTAATGTTAACAGGGTGATAGTCATTTGTCTTGAGATGATTGTCTCACATGCTTAGAAACTCTCATAACTCGTTAAGTTAATGTAATAAAGTACGTGATGTGGGCAACAAAGATCACTGAAACGAAAAGAGCACGACAAAGCGTGCTCTTTAAGTTCAGTATAGAAGTGTTCTTACAAAATGAAGTGGCTTATTTAAAGCTAGGACAATGGTGATCGGCGCGCCACACCAATTGTCTTGAACCTTGCATTGTTTGTAATAAATCTCTACCTGACATTTGCGGGAACGCTAACAATACCTTGAGATCAAGAGGAGAGGTTCCGTCTTTCTCATAGGCTCTTACGTGAGTAAAAGTCGATTGTAAGTGTTTGAACAGCATAGTCTTAGTAAGACAAATTCCAAAGTTATCGCGTTTCATTGCCTGGTTTCCTTTTCAACAATGTTTATACGTTATGTTTTTTTATCCTGTTTCTATTGGACGTTGCCACTGATCGATACTTCCTGCTCATCAATGTTTTATTATTGGGCGCTGATTTATCAGTCACCTCTGAGTTGTCTACTGGCCTGTCGCGTAAATAGAGATGTATGAATGAGGTTAGGTAGGTAACCTGTTTGTTCAACAATCGTAACGACGAGCGTGCAACTTTTAGTTATAGATACGTCCAGTGAGCGAAGGCTTGTTGCTTTTTTGTTAATCTAAATTTCGATTTAAAGCGTGGTCTGAAAATCATGACTTATGTCTTGGCAACAACGAACTCCTTCATATGCAACCATTATAATTGTATTTATTTTAAACAACCTAAAAAACACCTAAAAGCTTAGTGATCCAGCTCAATATTTATTCGTTTATTTTGCTTTTTAAGCTAATCCGTTCTAAAAATGAACGATTAATCCAAATGAATAACGTAAAGGGTTATCAATTAACAATCTGCTCAATTATTTAGTTGAGTAGCAGTCACAAATTCACGTACCTAGAAAGGTCATGCGATTAACTTGGTGTTAACATTGATGGTCTAACACTAGGGGCGGTGGAATATGAAATGGAGCAGTATCAGTTTCCGTAAAAGGTTACTGATTATCATGACGGTCACTGGCCTCGTTGAACTTTTGATTCTTGCAGCGGCTGGCTTTTACTACATCAAACAATCTCAAGAACAAGAGATGGGTTTGAAAGCGTTAGGTGTTGCTGAATTTCTATCTGAATCGCCACTGGTCACCAGCATTATTCAAGAAAATGGAACGTTGGACCCTAATGGCGTTCCCTACGTTTTGTCTGAAGAAACCCAAGTTAAGTTTCGTAACCTTACTCAGCTCATTGGCGCGGCGTTTATCGTTGTGGGAGATGACAAAGGTATCCGCCTTATTCACCCTTATGATGACAGGCTCGGTAAACCAATGCGTGGTGGCGATAACCAAAAAGCATTGGTATTGGGCGAGTCTTATGTGTCGACGGCTAAAGGTTCACTTGGCTTCTCTGTCCGTGGGAAATCCGCGGTTAAAGACCCACAAGGCACTGTCATTGGCGTGGTGTCGGTTGGCTACCTCTTAGATTCTTTACAAGATCGAATTGAACCTTACTTAGCCTTTTTGATTGTGATGGCCTTGCTGGTGGTTGCGGTTAATGCTGTGATTTCAAGCTATGTATCTCGTCGTTTTCAACGCGCTATTTTGGGGTTTGAGCCTGAAGAGATTGGCCGTTTATACGTAGAACTTGATGTGACCATGAGTACTGTGAAAGAGGGCATTTTAAGTATCGATAAGAGCGGTATTTTGCGTTCAATTAATAAGAGTGCCTGCGATATTTTATCGATAGACCGAGATAAAGCACTTAATCAACAGCGCCTTTCTGATGTATTGCCAGGCAGTGATTTAGAGCAGCTGTTATCAACGGGTGACACTGATCATGATGTTGAGCTGTACCTGAACAATAAGCGAATCATTGCTAATCGCAGCCCAATTATAGTGGCTGGTGAGGTGGTTGGGGCGGTATCCAGCTTCCGATTGCGAGATGAAATCAACGATTTAACAGACCAGCTCTCACAAACCAAAGAGTATGCTGATCTACTGCGTTCGCAAACCCATGAGCATCAAAATAAGCTAAACACCATTAGTGGCTTGATTCAAATGGGCGAGCTGGACTCTGTTCAACAATTGATTGGTCAAGAAACCGCTCATTACCAGAGCTTAATTGAGTTCTTAAGAGAGACGGTGAAAGATCCATTGATTGCAGGCATGCTTTTAGGCAAAACAGAGCGAGCTCGAGAGATTGGTTTGGAGCTTAAAGTTGAAGAGGGATCAAGGCTTGAGGCATTACCCGCTTGGTTAAACGCAGAGGATGTCGTGACGATTCTTGGCAACCTGATTGATAACGCGTTTGATGCCACCATGATGGCAATTAAACAAGAAGGGCCAATAGCACCAGCTCGTCGCGTAATCGATGTGTCGATCAGTGATTTTGGCAATGAAATCATAGTGGAAGTCGAAGACAAGGGCTGTGGTTTGCCGAAAGACTTGGCGACCAAAGCACTCACCGAAAAAGGCGTATCGAGCAAAGCGAAGCAGAACCGAGGTGTTGGTTTGTATCTCATTAAGCAACTTGCAGATCGTTATCAAGGGCAATTAGAAATGGTTGATAACCCTGATTTTGGGTCACGCATGACGGTGTATTTACCGAAAGAAGAACAACAATAATAATTAAGCACGAAGCGATCTTGCGAAGATCATCGTGACGGAAAAAGCATGGTTAAAGGAAGAACATAAATGAACGCAATCACGAGAGTCATGGTCATTGAAGATGATATTGCGATTGCAGAGCTTCACCATCGTTATTTAGAACAGATGGGAGGCTTTGATGTGGTCGGGATTGCGACCACACAGTCTGAAGCATTAATGCAATTGGACATCTTAAAGCCTGATTTGGTTTTATTGGATGTGTATCTACCGGACGGATGCGGACTTGATATTTTGAACCACGTTCGTGGTAGTAATCAGGGATGTGATGTGATTTTGATTACTGCTGCCCGAGATGTCGACACCTTGCAACAGGCGATGCGTGGTGGAGTCGTCGACTACTTACTGAAACCTGTGATGTTTCCTCGTTTGGAAGCGGCACTGAAAAAGTACCAATCGCAACAACAAGAATTTGAAAGTGTGTCTGATTTGAACCAAGGCTTGGTCGACAAGATGCTTCAAGCCAATGCCAAGGCAGACTCTCGAAAGGTTTCTACGTTACCTAAAGGGATCGATGGTGTAACGCTTGATAAAATTAGAGCTATTTTCCAACAAGCCGACATTGCTGATATTACAGCTGATGAGGCAGGTGAACGTATTGGAGCTAGTCGAACCACCGCTCGACGCTATTTGGAATTCCTTATCACGACTGGCGAGTTAGTGGCTGACTTAAATTACGGGTCAGTAGGTCGCCCAGAACGCTGCTACAACAAAGCTAGAAGATAGATTTAGCGACAACAAGTCACAAAGATAAACGCGATGCTATCAAATAAATATAAAGCCAGTTGAGTAAGCTGGTTTTGGTTTTTTCTCCCTTTCTTATTGCTCACTCCACCGACCAGATACCGTTCTTTCTTGACTACAATGTTTGAGAATGCCGATTTGCTTCTTCTTCCAGATAGAACAGCTGACTTATCGATTATAATTTGTTCGAAATCAGTCAATATTTAATCGATTGCTTTCACAGTGGTTGATGTAAATCAAATACTCATAGACAATACTGTCCCGAATAGAGGTGATAGCTTTCACCCTCGTTTACCAAACGCATTCTCAAGTGTAATAGGCACTCGCTATTGATGTAATAGCCAAGACCTATTATCTATTTTCGTATGTCGCTGATACCTTTGGCGAATACTAAAAACCTTGTTTTTATAGGAAAGATGATGGTAATACCTGAAAACAGCAGCATCGTTATTTTTGGTGCGTCGGGAGATCTAACTTACCGCAAGTTAATTCCTGCTTTGTACCACCTGTATGCTAGCAATCAACTTCCAGAATCCTTTGCGATTCTTGGAGTGAGCCGTACTGAGTACAGCGACGAGTCTTACCGTGAGAAGCTGAAGAAGTCTCTTCAGGAAATGGAAAAAACTGAGCCAGAGACGCTGAATGCATTTATTGAACATCTGCATTATCAAGCGATCAACACTTCAGATGTAGACGATTACGCTCGTCTAGCACAACGTCTGGATAAGCTTGAGCAAGACTACCAATTCGAAAACCATAACACATTGTTCTACTTGGCAACCCCGCCAAGCCTTTACGGTGTGATTCCAGCAAACCTTGCTGCACATGGCCTAAACGATGAGAAGAACGGCTGGCGTCGTCTGATTATTGAGAAGCCATTTGGTTACGATCTAGCATCAGCTCAAGCGCTGGATGAAGAGATCCATCATCACTTCCAAGAACACCAGATCTACCGTATCGACCATTACCTTGGTAAAGAAACGGTACAAAACCTTCTAGTGCTTCGTTTCTCAAACGCGATGTTTGAACCTCTGTGGAACCGTAACTTCATTGAATACGTTGAAATCACAGGTGCTGAGTTCCTTGGCGTTGAAGAACGTGGCGGATACTACGATGGTTCTGGCGCAGTTCGTGACATGTTCCAAAACCACCTGCTACAAGTGCTAGCAATGGTTGGTATGGAGCCACCTGCTCAAATCAATGCAGATTCTATTCGTGATGAAGTGGTTAAAGTACTTCAGTGTCTGAAACCATTAGAAGAAGATGATTTGCGTAAAGACTTAGTATTAGGTCAGTACACAGCATCAGATGTTCGTGGTCAGCACTTACTAGGTTACCGTGAAGAGCATGGTGTAGCGGATGATTCTCGTACTGAAACGTACATTGGCCTTAAAGCACACATCAATAACTGGCGTTGGAATGGGGTTCCTTTCTACGTACGTACGGGTAAACGCTTACCAACACGTGTGACTGAAATCGTGATTCACTTTAAGAACACACCTCACCCAGTATTTGGTCAAGATGCACCAGAGAACAAACTGATTATCCGTATCCAACCGGATGAAGGTATTCAGATGAGCTTTGGTTTGAAAGAGCCAGGTGCAGGTTTCAAAGCAAAAGAAGTGAAAATGAACTTCTCTTACTCTGACTTGCCTGAGACTCAGATGCTAACGGCTTATGAGCGTCTTCTTCTTGATGCACTGAACGGTGATGCGACTCTGTTTGCACGTACCGATGCTGTAGAAGCATGTTGGAAGTACGTTCAACCGATCTTAGATTTCAAGCAAGACCCTCAAGCACTGTTTGGCTATGCTTGTGGTACTTGGGGCCCACAAGAAGCCGATGAGCTTCTGCAGCGTGATGGCCGCGCATGGCGTTTCCCATGCAAAAACTTAACAGACACGGATTACTGCGAACTATGATCAATCACAAGATCTTTGCAACGCCTGAATTAGTCGTTGAAAACCTAGCAAACGAAATGAAAGCTTACAGCGAGCAGGGTAAACCTGTTCACATTTCACTGTCGGGTGGCAGCACGCCAAAAATGCTTTTTAAGCTTTTAGCTCAAGCGCCATACGCAGAAGGCATTCAATGGAATAACCTTCATTTCTGGTGGGGCGACGAACGTTGCGTGGCACCTGATGATGCTGAAAGTAATTTCGGTGAAGCAAACGCATTGCTGTTTACACAAGTAAACCTTCCTGCTGAAAACATCCACCGCATCCGTGGTGAAGATGAGCCAAAAGCAGAAGCAGAGCGTTTCGCGAAAGAAATGGCAGACGTGATTCCAACAGAAAACGGCACGCCTGTTTTCGATTGGATCCTGCTAGGTGTTGGCGCAGACGGCCACACAGCTTCACTATTCCCGGGTGTAACTGACTACCAAGATGAGAACCTATCTGTATTAGCTTCTCACCCAGAGTCGGGCCAGATCCGTGTTTCTAAAACAGCGAAAGTTTTAGAAGCAGCAAAACGAATCAGCTACCTAGTACTGGGTGCAGGTAAAGTTGAGATCGTTAAAGAAATTCATACAACTCCTGCTTCAGAACTGCCTTACCCGGCAGCGAAAATCCAGTCTAAAACTGGTGAAACAGAGTGGTTCCTAGATTCAAATGCAGCAAGTGCTATCGCATAAGTGCGAGTAGCCGCAAGGAGATAAAATAATGAAAGGTGATATCGGTGTAATTGGCCTAGCAGTAATGGGTCAGAACCTTATCCTAAACATGAACGACCACGGCTTCAAAGTTGTGGCTCACAACCGTACTGCTGCGAAAGTAGACGAGTTCCTAGAAGGCCCAGCTAAAGGTACTAACATTGTTGGTGCTTACTCTCTAGAAGAGTTAGTTGAGAAGCTAGAAGCGCCACGTAAAGTGATGCTTATGGTTCGTGCTGGTGATGTTGTAGATACGTTCATCGACAAGCTTGTACCACTTCTAGACAAAGGCGACATCATCATTGATGGTGGTAACACTAACTTCCCAGACACTAACCGTCGTGTTGCCGCTCTTCGCGAGAAAGGCATCCACTTCATCGGTACGGGTGTTTCTGGTGGTGAAGAAGGCGCTCGTTTCGGTCCTTCTATCATGCCAGGCGGGTCTCCTGAAGCTTGGGAAGCGGTTAAGCCTATCTTCCAAGGTATCTCTGCGAAAACTGACGCGGGTGAGCCTTGTTGTGATTGGGTTGGTAACGACGGTGCTGGTCACTTCGTTAAGATGGTTCACAATGGCATCGAATACGGTGACATGCAGCTTATCACTGAAGCATACCAGTTCATGAAAGATGGCCTAGGTATGAACCACGACGAAATGCAGGCTGTATTTGCTGACTGGAACAAAACTGAGCTAGACAGCTACCTAGTAGAAATCACTGCAGACATCCTTGGCTACAAAGATGAAGACGGTGAAGCGCTAGTTGAGAAGATCCTAGACACTGCTGGCCAAAAAGGTACAGGCAAATGGACAGGTATTAACGCACTAGACATGGGTATCCCACTGACTCTAATCACTGAGTCTGTATTCTCTCGTTGCCTGTCTGCACTTAAAGATCAACGTGTTGAAGCTGAGAAACTGTTCGGTAAGACTGTTGCTCCAGTTGAAGGCGACAAGCAAGAGTGGGTTGATGCAATCCGTCAGGCTCTACTTGCTTCTAAGATCATCTCTTACGCTCAAGGTTTCATGCTAATGCGTGAAGCGTCGAACGAAAACGGCTGGGATCTAAACTATGGTAACGTTGCTCTTATGTGGCGTGGCGGTTGTATCATCCGTTCTGCATTCCTAGGCAACATTCGTGATGCTTACGAAGCGAACCCAGAGATCGCATTCCTAGGTTCAGATGCATACTTCAAAGGCATCCTAGACAACTGCATGGGCGCTTGGCGTAAAGTTGCAGCTAAGTCTATGGAATCAGGCATCCCAATGCCATGTATGACTTCTGCACTAACGTTCCTAGACGGCTACACTACAGCTCGTCTTCCAGCGAACCTTCTACAAGCTCAACGTGACTACTTCGGTGCTCACACTTATGAGCGTACTGACCGTCCACGTGGTGAATTCTTCCACACAAACTGGACTGGTACAGGCGGCGACACTGCTTCTACAACTTACGACGTATAATCATTAGTTAGAATCAGTAAAGAACACGTTTGTTCTTTCAGCTGAAACTAGAAAACAAAAGGATGCCAATTGGCATCCTTTTTTGTTGGTTCACGTTCTCTTACTTAGGCCTGAATAACAAAGAAGCCATAGTTTAAGCTGTCATTAAATGCGGCTGAGCATCGTCATTGTATTGCTCCCGAATGGCCATAAAGCCGTCTAGGTTTTGTTTAAGAGCCACAACACACTCAGGGTCGAACATCGAACCCGAGTGAGCTTCTATGTATTCCATCACTTCATCGAGTGACCACGCTTGCTTATAGGCTCTTTTGCTCATCAGCGCATCGAATACATCGGCTAATGTCACGATGCGTGCTTCGAGCGGTATCGCTGTGTTACTCAAAGCATCGGGCAACCCTGTGCCATCAAACCTTTCATGATGATGACGTACGATATTTTTAATGAATTGGATTTCCTCAGAACACATAGCGCTATGGCATGATAGGGCAACCACATTGTTAATCATTTCTTCACCGTACAAGGTGTGGTTGTCCATGACGGCTCGTTCTTCTTCATTAAAGCGTGCGCTACTGAATAGCACTTTATCTGGAATTCGATATTTACCTATGTCGTGAAAGGGCGCATACAGCCGAATTCGGTGAATGAATTGGTGCGTTATTTCTTCCTTGCTGTGCGACAGAGTACGAGCAACGTGTTCACTGTATTTACCCATGCGAATGAGATGCTCTTTAGTCTCTGGGTCTCGAGCATGACCCATGTTTAAAGCAATCGCTAAAGAGGATTGAAAGTGACGTTGGCGCTCAAACCATTGAACGAAAAGGCTAGAGATCACTTGAGTGAGATAAGCGATATCACACTGGATAGTTTGGTTAGCAAAGAACCCCGCTGATGAAGCATTGATAAACACAAATCCAAGATTACTTTCTTGATGATGAATAGGTGTTGTGTAACTGCTTTGATGACCGATATCGAGCAGGTGAGATATTTGTTTGGTTGGGCTAATGGTGGTGAGGTCGTGGATGATTCGAGTATCTAAAGACTCAGCCATTCTAGATAAAGCTGATTCTGGCTTAAGTTCTTGCTCGATGTAGCGATGCTCGGCTTCTTGGCAAAGAGTATCCGAAACAAAATAATTCGATGCTCTATTTTCATTGCACAGCACGACCGAAAGCCTAGACAGAATGGGGTAATGTTCGCGAGCTAGCCGAAAGAGATCATCAACGATGGCGATAATGTCTTTATCTTGGGCGGCTACTCTGCTGATTTGGGAGTAGTCAAACATGGTCAAAGCCAACCTTTATTTATAGTTATATCATTGTTTAATATCATTATTAGTAGGTTTCTATACCACTTCTAACATAGCACCTCGCTGTTAATTAGCAACACTGCGTTCTAATAAGTTTAAATTCCATTGGTAAAGTAGGGATATTTCATTCTTCTATCATGGTTTTTGTTAACTTGAGCTAGTTTGGTGGATCTTTAAGACAGACCCTTTTTAGTAGGGGCGGCTGTATTACACGCAACATCAGGATGGTAAGTGACCATATTAAAATTAAATTGAAAGATAAATAGGATAACGAGCATGCTTTATGCCATCATAAAGGCATAGATAAGGGCAATGGATGATATGCCCAAATGATTGAGCTAGAAGCGGTCAGTGATGACGGTGTTCTAGAGTAAATTCAAGGCCTTTAGTTGCCTTGGAAAAGGTAATGTTATGACTGAAGAAGAAAGAATCGAACTGCAACAAAACAACCCACTGCATGGCTTAAAGCTTGAAACTATGATCAACGAATTAGTGGATCATTACGGTTGGGAAATTTTGGATGCAGCAATGCGCATGAACTGCTTTAACACTAAGCCGACAGTAGCAAGTGCCGTTAAATACTTGAAGAAAACAGAGTGGGCTCGTGAGAAAGTAGAGAATTTCTACCTTTACCGTTTCAAGCGCATGCCTAAAGCTTCTGATATCGAATACCAGATGCCTCCGCGTTCACGTACATTCCGTCACGGGTTAGAACCTCGTGAGCCAATGGAATTAACGGTTGAATCGATTCTAGCATCACAAGCTAAAGCGGCGTCTGCATTTAAAGAGCGTCGTGGCGGCAACGGTCGTAACTTTCGTCGTTAATAGAAATACGTCGCTAGTAAAAGGGCGTCGCCAATAGAAAGGCGTCGCTAGATAAGCCGTCGAAATAGCCTAATCAGCTAAAGCGATAAGCATAAAATACAAAAGGAGCCTAAGTGCTCCTTTTTTAATGCATGTCGCTTTAGTCGTTCGCCTTAAGCTTCGCGGTTCTTTCTTTGATTCTTCCAAAGGTCAACGCCATAGACAATAGCGCTGATCAATAAGAATAGCGCTGACACAGAAAACAGAGCGGGCATTTTTAGAATCCACGCGAATGTGGCAGCAAGAAAAGCGACAAAGCAAATGAGTCGACTTGATGACATGACATGACCGAGTTTAATGTTCATAACGCCTCCTAATGAAGTCTCACTTTCGACAGGAAAATTATCCCACCTTTGGCAAAATAAAGGCTAAAAAATAGTCTAAATTGTTATCAAATTTGCTAATTGAATGACTCGTCTCACATATTTTAGCTTGGCTATTTTATAGTTCATAAAATAACCAGTCGAGGGGCTTTGTCAATTCTTTATACTTAACGATTTGCGTTGTGTTTTGCTAACGAAAACCGTGATTGCTGCACGAAGCAGTTCGAATAAAAGCTAGTTGGTATAGAACCTATTTCGCATAAAACTTACCTAGCATAAAAGAAGTAAGCGGTAATCAAAAAGCTCGCGATGATCACTGTGGTGCGAACATATTGTTGTGGGATACGACGAGAAACTTTTGCTGAATAGTAACCACCGACCAATGTCCCAAACAAAACGGCCATGCCTGACGGCCAATCAATCGAACCATTCACAACAAAGAACACGATTGCCGCGAGTGATGCGCATGCCGATACCAACAATTTGATGCCATTCATCACGTTGATATTGGTATACCCTGCCAGTGCCAAGTAGCTCAATGTCACAATGCCTAAGCCTGCATTAAAATAACCACCATAAACACACACGATCAAAAGCAATACAGCTGAAAAGAACGCGCCTGCGCTGGTGGCGTGCTTATGTTTAGCTGTTACTTTTTTGAGCCATTTGTTGAGTGTGCCACCAAAGGTAAAAAGTAGAGCGGCGAACAGTAATAACCAAGGGACGGATTGGGTAAATAGCGCTTCTGGCGTGTGTAGTAGTAAAAATGCACCAATGCCGCCGCCAATTATACATAGCCCGACAACGAGTTTGAGTTGTTTGGTACCAGATTGAATTTCGTGGCGTAGAGCGTAGGCTCCGCTAATGTATCCAGCACACGAAGCAAAGGTATTGGTCGCGTTGGCTGCTATTGGTGGAACGCCTGCAAACAATAGAGCGGGGAAGGTGATGAAGCTGCCTCCTCCTGCGATGGAATTCAACACGCCACCAATCACACCTGACAAGAATAGAATCAACCAATCCATAGTTTTAGAATCCAATGCGTTAAATGATGAATCACCTTACTTGATTTTGTTATTAATATCAGGGATATGTGTTTTTCAGGAGTCGGATTGTGAGTTTGCTACCATCTTAGAGCTGTGGTTTTTTGAAATGACTGATACGAAAAAAGGAGCCTGAGGCTCCCTTTATTTCGTTTTGTTTTCTAGGCTAAGCCAAGTTTATACTTCAACAGGCTTTGCTCTAAAGCTCTTGAACAGCTTAATCAGAATAGGACTAGATAGAACCAATACCGCTAAAATGGTGAAGGTCATTGTGATAGGGCGTTCCCAAAGGAAGCTGAGTTCACCATCACTGATCATCAGTGCGCGTCTCAAGTTCTCTTCCATCAAACCACCTAATATGAAGCCAAGCAGTAACGGTGCGAGCGGGAAGTTGGCCAGCCTTAACGCTATCGCCGCCATTGCCACAATTAGCATCACAAACACATCCATCGTGTTGAAAGACACCAAGTACACACCTGTGATTGAGAAGAAGATAATCATTGGCAGTAGTACCGTTCTTGGTACCGCTAGCAGTTTAGAGATATATGGGATCAGCGGTAGGTTTAAGATAACCAGCACGATGTTGCCAAAGTACATCGAGATAATCACCGACCAAAATACATCTGGATGCTCAACGAACAAGCGAGGGCCTGGCTGAATACCGTAAGCAATCAACGCACCAAGCATAATTGCAGTAGTACCAGAACCCGGAATACCGAGTGTTAGTAGCGGAACAAATGAACCGCTTGAAGCTGCATTGTTTGCTGATTCAGGAGCCACAAGACCACGAATACTGCCTTTACCAAACTCTTTCTGCTTGTCTTTTGGCGCTAGGCTGCGTTCCATGCCGTAGCTTAAGAAAGCTGCGATCGTCGCGCCAGCACCCGGAAGCACGCCAGTGAAGAAGCCAAGAATTGAAGAACGAATCGAAACGGGCGCGACTTCTTTGAACTCTTCTTTAGTCACTTTCATGCTGCCAATATCGGCCATCTTTTGGCTTTCTTCGCCGCTGGTGTCTTTCTCAGGTTTCAAAATACCCATTAAAGTCTCACCTAAAGCGAAGGTTGCCATAGCAAGAAGTAGGAAACTAAAGCCATCCATTAGGTCTGTTAGGCCAAACGTGAAACGCTCAACACCAACGCCTTTGTCGATACCAACAGTAGATAACATCAAACCAAGAATGGTCATCATCCATGCCTTTATTACCTGACCTGGGCCTGCAAACGCTGCTACAGCCGATAGACCTAACAACATCAATGCGAAGTAGTCTGACGACTGGAAGCTCAATGAGACACTTGCTAGAGCCGGTGCTGCAATCAAAAGCATGATTGCTGACAGCGTACCGCCAGTGAAAGAAGAGTAGGCTGCTAGTGCCAACGCTTTACCTGCTTGGCCTTTTTGTGCCATTGGGTAGCCGTCGAATGCGGTTACTACCGTTGAAGAACAACCTGGAGCATTGATTAAGATTGATGACGTTGAGCCACCAAATACAGCGCCGTAGTACACACCTGCCATTAAGATTAAGCCAGAAGAAGGGTCTAGGCCGTATGTAATCGGGATCATCAACGCGATTGCTGAAATTGGACCTAGCCCCGGGAGCATACCAATGAAGGTACCCACGAAGCAGCCCACAATTACCATCATGATGTTCATTGGCATCACAGCGGTAGAAAGTCCTTGTAAAATTCCGTCTAACATAATGTTATCCCTACCAAAGAGTGAAGATTAAGCCAGGCTCTAGGTAGATATCTAAGCCTTGAGTTAATAATAAAAAGAACGCGATAACGAAAGGAAATGACGCGCCAAATAAAATAGATTTACGGCGCTCACCCAATAGGTAAAAGCCAGCAAGCAAGAAGAAGCTGGTTGCTAAAACAAAGCCAAGATAAGTCAGCCCAACACCGTACAGTGCCATTAACACCAAGAAGCCAATCAGCAGCTTCCAGTTCAACGGCGTGGTGTCGCATGAAACCTTCTGGTCCGGTTGTCCTGTAACTAGTAGGATCAACGACAGGCCGATGCCGATAAACGTTAATAGGGTAGGTAAAGTTCTTGCTGTGAAGGGTTCGTACTCGTCACCGGGGAACAAAGGAATTAGCGTGGTTTGGTAGCCATAGCACAAGCACGCCAGCATAAAGATCATGGCTCCGATGCGATCCTTTGAAAGCAAAGATTCCTTACTCAGAAATTTGGTTGGTAAGTCCGACATATCCAACTCCATTTGGGGTGGTATAAATAGTAAAAAAGCCGTACATGAGCGAGTTAATGAAGAATGTCTGGGATCACTAACCAAAGGTAAGCGAATTACGGTACTGGTTTATCAGCCACTTGCGTTTACAACGAATCGGCAAGCGTTAGTAATACGTCTACGAATAAACAAAGGAGTTTGAAGTTAACTCATGTACGGCGAAACAAGGAAAGAGTAAGAGGGCACATAGACCCTCTATGGTTGTTGGTTATTTCAAGAAACCAAGCTCACGCATTAGGTCGCCCATCTGTTTTTCTTGGTCTTCTAGGAAGGCGTAAAAATCTTTGTCAGCTTTGTAGTTGTCAATCCAACCGTTACGGTCACGAACCACTTGCCATTCATCGGTCTTGTACATTTTGCCTAGCGCTACATTCCACTCGTCGATTTTCGCTTGGCTAGTGCCAGGTGCCGCGAAGAAGCCACGCCAGTTAGCAAATACTGTTTCGTTGCCGTACTCAGTTAGTGTTGGGATGTTTGGTGCCGCATCAAGACGTTTTGGTGCCGTTACCGCCAATACTTTTACTTGGCCTGATTTAGACATTTCTAGCACTTCACCAAGGCCTGTCGAAAGCAGTTGTGTTTCGCCAGATAATAGAGCTGCCATTGCTTTACCACCTGCATCGTAAGCAATGTATCGCACTTTCTTCGCATCAAAACCTTCGCCTTTGAACGCTGCCGCCACAACAAGGTGATCCATGCTGCCTCGAGCCGAGCCGCCTGCAATTTTCACTTTACGTGGGTTGCTTTCGAATTCTTTTACTACATCTTCCCAAGTGTTGTACTTCGAATCCGCAGACGCAACGATTGCGCCATAGTCGGCAATAGTTGCTGCTACAGGAGTTAGGTCGCGGAAAGATTGTGGGAAGATACCGGTCAGCGAGCGCACAACGATAGGCGTTGAGTTCACCATTAGCGTGTCTTCTTGACGTTGAGCCGTCTCGATTAGGTGTGCATGGCTTTACCGCCACCACCACCAGACAAGTTTTGGAAAGAGACATTTTCTACGATGTCGGATTTAACTAATACATCACCCGTACCACGAGCCGTCATATCCCAACCGCCACCAGCGCCGCCAGGGATTAGGAAGTGGATTTTTTCTACGTCAGCAGCAAAAGTGTTAAAAGAAAAGGTTGCTGCGATGATAGAAGCCGCAAGAGTAGGTTTCAGTGCCTTGAACATGGTTCACGTTCCTTATGTAGGGGATCTCTTCAATGGAGAGAAACTTATGTTTTATATCCAGCTGCTAAACACACGAGTAGGGTATTGCTTAGCAGATGACGTTAAAGTTAACGGTGTGTTAAAGAATTGTCTTCAATGCGGCGATATTGAGGATAAAGAACATTGGGTGAATAAAGTGCATAAAGTTCACGGGGACGTGGCTCTAGGATTCTTCAAGAAATAATTATTCTCATTTTTTCTTAAGGTTGTGTGAACAATTTGTTTTGACTATTAGCCGTTTTATACTGTTGGGTATCATTAAAGTAGGTACTTTATTGTGACACAGAGAGAGGGATAGGGAGACGCTCTTGTATATATAGAATAATGTGTTGCTAGGTGGGGTATGCTACTGTAATAATATAAATATTGCTGGCACGTTACATTTCTGAGCTAATGGTTATTCAAGGATCGAATAATGGCATTAAAAAAAATTTCGTTACGATTTACTGTTGGAGGAATGTTTTTACTCGCGACATTTCTTACTGCTGTTGTTGCGGTTTCACTGCAATATTACTTCAGTAAAAAAATGGCGACGGAGAGTACTCTGTCAAAATTGACGATGGTGTCTCATGACCTGAGTGATTATATAGGCGCTATTGATTCTGACGCAGCCAACACTGCGCGTTTACTTGCTTCAGTGAAACGGTCAATCAGTAACAAAATATCGAAAGAAGAGTCGCGTAGTATTCTTTCTGAAGCCATTAAAGATAACCCTCTCTTTTATAGTATTTACATTGGCTCATCCGATGAAAATTTCTTCCAAATTATTAATCTAGAATCTGCCCCTGTCGTTAGAGAAAAAATAGGTGCACAACAAACGGATCGTTGGGTTGTGGTTGAGATTAAAAATATAGGGCAGGAGCGAGTCCGGACAACGAAATACTTTGACCAAGAGTTTACGCTCAGAAGCTCAACTACGGAGCAGAGCAACTACTTTCCAACGACCAGGCCTTGGTATGTTTCTGCCAATGTTCAGTCGGTCGAAAAAACTCAGCCATATCTTTTTCAGCATTTACAAATTACCGGACAAACTTATTCTTTAGCGTTTGATTCGAAAATAGAATCTGAAATTCAACATGTGATTGGTATTGATATTGTGTTGTCTTCTTTGGCTAACAAATTATCAGGTACGGCGCTTGGATTAGCAGAAGATAGTAAGGTTGAGTCTTTCTTATATTCGAAATCGGGAAATATCATTGCGTCCAACCTCAAGGTTAATAATCAGGAATCGGAGTTTGATGTATCAACATTGATACTATCATCTGAGCAAAAAACCTTGGTTAACGATACCCCTCCGCTGCTAGTTTCTAATCAAAATGATTGGGGGCCGATGGACTTTTCTGTGGCGGGAAAACCAAACGGTTATGCGATAGACCTTCTCAAAATGATCGGTGAGATGACTGGGATCAGGTTTGAATTTGTGAATGGCTTTTCTTGGGGAGAGCTTGTCAATAAGTTTCAAGAAGGAAGCATCGATGGGCTGCAATCGGTGCAAAATTATAAAGATAATGGCATAAATGGCCTATACACAACTCCAATCTATGAATTGCCGTTTGCTATCGTGACAAAGGTTGGTGCGAAGGTTGTTACTAATTATGCCGAACTTGAGGGTAAAAAAGTTGCCATTTTATCTGGGTGGTCAATTATTCCTAAAATGAGGGAAGACTTTCCGAATATTGATTTAGTTGAGTTTGAAAACCTGGAGTCTGCATTTAATTCAATTGAAAGCGGAGAGAACTTTGCATTCTTAGACGCTGAACCCGTACTCTCGTTTGCATTAGATAGGTTTTTCCAACCAGGCCTTGTTGTCAATGGGACTCTAGAAGATCTAAAACAGAACTACACAAATCAATTCCATTTGGTGTTGCAGAGCAAGCATAAGCAATTGCTTCCGATTATTGATAAAGCTATCAGTAAATTAAGTGGTGAACAACTTGATGCCTTAGCGAAAAAGTGGCTCCATGATACCGGCTTTAATACGAATACGACGGTTCCTTATACTGAACTTTATGATTTGACTAAGGAAGCAACGGTTGAAGGCAGTATGATAAGGGTAGAGTTGAATGGCGAGATCAAGCATCTCTATTTAAAGAAAATAGACACAGGCGAACACTACTCTGAGTATTTTGCGGTATTGATTCCCGAAACTGAAATCTTTAGTACAGTCAATAAACGTCTAGTAACCTCTGTTGGCGTAACGATGTTACTGATGAGTTTGACCTTACCTATTGCTTGGGTTTTTGGTGCACCGATAGTGCGTCCTATTCGTCAATTAGAGGAGGAGACTCATAAGATCAAGATGCGTGATTATGACAGTGTCGAACTTGTTGACACTCGAATTAAAGAAGTATGGGAGCTATCTGTGGCGGTAAAAGACATGGCGATGGAACTCAAGCAACATGAGCTAACCCAAGAAGCCTTTGTTGAGTCGTTCATTAAACTTATCGCCCAGGCTATCGATGATAAATCCGCTTATACGGCTGGGCACTGTAACCGCGTACCAGAACTGGGCTTGATGTTGGCTGATGCGGCTGAAAAATCCCAGTCTGAGCACTTCAAAGATTTTAAGTTTGAGAACGACGATGAACGTCGTGAATTTAGAATTGCTGCTTGGCTTCATGATTGTGGCAAGATCACGACACCTGAACACATCGTCGATAAAGGTACGAAGCTAGAAGCTAACTACAACCGAATTCACGAGTTGAGAACTCGATTTGAAGTGCTTTGGCGTGATGCAGAAATTACAGCTTTGACAAAACAACTCGAAGGATCTCTACCGGCTGAGCTGGTAGCTGATGAACTTGCGTCAACCAAACAGCAACTACAAGAGGACTTTGCTTTTATCGCGGCATCAAACGTTGGTGGTGAATTCATGAGTGAAGATAAAGTCGCACGTATTCGATCTATCGCTGAGACGACTTGGACGCGTAACTTTGATGATCAACTTGGTTTATCACCGATAGAGGCGTTGAACCGAGAACCGAGTGCAAGTTTACCTGCAACAGAGCCACTGTTAAGTGATAAAGCAGAGCATATAGTGAAAAGAGATAGGCCGTTAGAGTTTGACCCGAAACATCAAATTAAAATGGATGTGCCTGAGCACTTATACAATCTGGGCGAAGTCTATAACCTGAGTATTGCGCGTGGTACCTTAACTGCTGAAGATAGGTTTAAGATAAATGAGCACATGCTTGGTACCATCAAGATGCTTGAAAACCTGCCATTCCCGAAAGAGCTAAGCCGTGTGCCTCGTTATGCGTCGACTCACCATGAAACCCTTAAAGGCACAGGCTATCCAAGGAAGCTGACAGGTGATGACCTTTCAATCCCAGAACGTATTCTGGTGATCTCAGATATTTTTGAGGCGTTAACTGCTGCGGATAGGCCTTATAAGAAGGCGAAACCAATCAGTGTTGCTGTCGACATCATGTATAAAATGGCGTTGGACGAGCATCTAGATATCGAGCTGTTTAGATTGTTCTTAACCAGCGGTACTCACCTGCGTTATGCAGAAGAGTATCTCAAACCAGAACAGATTGATTTTGTCGATATCAGCAAATACCTCGAAGTCACTCGTCAGATAGCTTGATTAAAGGTTGGCTTGTTAGAACGGGTTCGATGAATGAAAGGCGCACATGAGTGCGCCTTTTTTATATCTGTTTATCGGTGAGCAGGTGGATAGACACAGAGTGAGCTGCGATTGACAAGTTTGGCGATAAGTTGTCGACACATCGATTCCAAATAATTTTAGAGTATGTATCGGGTTGGTGGTTGTTAGTCTGTTTTAAGCGATAAATAACAATTAGTTAAGTTGTTTTTAGTGTCCTTTTGGGTGAGTTTTTATCGTCTATAAAAAATACTACCTTAGTCTAAATTGTCGACAATCTACTTGATTGTCGACAATTTGATCGTGTATTTTATGTTCATGTTATGAAATTGTTGACAGTTAGGGTCGGCAATCAGAAGTGAGCAGCGTGAATATGAATACTGCGATAAAAGATCTCACCTTAAGTGCAAACACGAAAACACGTGTGAGCGACAAAGAAAACACCAAGTCGGAAAATCTGACTGAGTACCTCGTTGAGGCGATTGTTAACGGTGAATTAGCACCGGGCAGTAAGATCTCGGAGCCTGAGCTGGCCAAACGCTTCGAGGTAAGTCGAGGTCCATTACGTGAAGCGATAATGCGTGTGGAAGGGCTAGGGCTTATTGAGCGAATTCCTCATGTCGGCGCTCGAGTTATTACTTTTTCTGCAGACAAACTGCTAGAGCTTTACGCGGTGCGAGAGGCATTGGAAGGCATGGCGGCTCGCCTAGCAGCGCGACATATCACACAAGAAGAGCTTATCGGGCTTGAAGGATTATTGTCGACACACTCAAAGCACATCGATGAAGTCGAAGGTTCTTCTTACTTTCATCAACATGGGGATTTTGATTTCCATTACCGCATTATCAAAGCGAGTCGTAACAGCAAACTCATTTCGCTGCTGTGTGATGAGCTTTATCACCTATTACGCATGTACCGCTATCAATCGCCTAGGGCTCAGTCTCGACCAAAAGAGGCGCTCGATGAACACAAATACATCCTACAAGCGATTCGTAATCGCGATGAAGAGCTAGCAGAAATGCTAATGCGACGACACATCTCGGGTAGTCGATTGCTTATAGAACAACAAATTCAATCCAAAGATCTTGATTAAGCGACCATTGGAACCTGTCAGCAGATCAGTGCTGGCGATAACCAAAAGCCGTAAGTTTTAAAGATTAGCTAGAAATAAACAATTAACAGGGAGCGTCATTATGAAGTTATCAGCAGGAGTAAAGTTCCGACAAGCTGTGCAAGACAACGACCCATTACAGATCGTCGGCACGGTGAATCCGTATTGCGCGATGATGGCAAAAAACTTGGGGCATCAAGCGATCTATTTGTCGGGTGGAGGTATCGCCAATGCGTCTTATGGTTTGCCTGATTTAGGTATTACGACATTGAACGATGTGTTGGTGGATGTTGAACGTATTACCAATGCGTGTGATCTGCCATTGCTGGTGGATATCGATACGGGTTTTGGCGGAGCGTTTAATATTTCACGTACCATTCGAGCGATGGAAAAGGCGGGGGCAGCTGCGATTCACATGGAAGACCAAGTCGCGCAAAAACGCTGTGGTCATCGACCAAATAAAGCGATTGTGAGCCAACAAGAGATGGTCGATAGAGTCAAAGCGGCAACCGATGCTAGAACCGATGAGAGCTTTGTGATTATGGCGCGTACGGATGCATTGGCGGTTGAAGGCATTGATAGTGCGATTGAACGAGCGATAGCTTGTGTTGAAGCGGGCGCAGACATGATCTTCCCTGAGGCGATGAATCAACTCGACCAATACGTGAAGTTCTCGGCGGCGCTGAAATCTGCAACGGGTAAGCACGTGCCTATTCTCGCGAACATCACTGAGTTCGGCCAAACACCACTCTACAACTGTCACGAGTTAGCCCAATCAAGTGTCGACATGGTGCTTTATCCATTGAGTGCGTTCCGTGCGATGAACAAAGCGGCGGAGAATGTTTACAAGCACTTGTTAGTTGAAGGCAATCAAGAAGCTCTGTTGGATTCAATGCAAACCCGTAAAGAGCTTTACGAACACCTGAATTACCACGACTACGAGAACAAGCTTGATCAGTTGTTTTCAAGCGAAGGGTAAACCAGTTTCAATTAATCAAAAATCAACTTAATCCAATAACGTGAAATGGTTAGTCGCCATATCCAGTACCGATGATAAAGATCATCGGACATATAAACAGGCAGCACCAAAGAGTGCAGGCGGCTAACACAGAAAAGGAGTTCAACATGTCTGTATCTTTGAGTGATAAAGCAACTGTCGAAAAGGCTTCTACAGAAAACCAACAACAAAGCGAAAAAACAGCCAGCACACCTGCAATCGGTGGTGCTGGTTTACGCGGCCAAAGTGCGGGAACCACGGCGCTATGTACGGTAGGAAAATCAGGAACTGGTTTAACCTACCGTGGTTATGATATTACCGACCTTGCTAATCATGCTCAGTTCGAAGAAGTGGCGCATCTGCTACTAAGAGGTCATTTACCCAGTGAAAAAGAGCTTGATGATTACAAAACATTGTTGGTTGGTCTGCGCGGCTTGCCTCAACCTTTGAAAGTAGCATTAGAGCTTACCCCTGCTGACGCTCATCCAATGGATGTGATGAGAACGGGCTGTTCAATGTTGGGTAACTTAGAGCAAGAATCGGACTTCTCTGAGCAACTATCAGCAACAGAACGTATGCTTGCACTTTTTCCTGCGATTATTTGTTACTGGTATCGCTTTAGCCATGATGGCGTGCGCATTGATACTGAAGATCAAAGTGAAGCATGTTTGGGTGGCTACTTCTTGAAAATGCTAACGGATAAAGCACCGAGTGAACTTCACAAGAAGGTGATGCACTGCTCGCTAACCCTTTACGCGGAACATGAGTTTAATGCTTCGACTTTTGCCGCTCGTGTGTGTGCATCAACGCTGTCGGATATCCATTCTTGTGTCACCGCAGCGATTGGTACGTTGAGAGGCCCTTTGCATGGCGGTGCGAATGAAGCGGCGATGGAAATGATCCAAGATTGGCAAACCGCCGATGAGGCTGAAACGA
Organism: Vibrio sp. FF145; assembly: GCF_041439075.1. Classification (NCBI taxonomy): domain Bacteria; kingdom Pseudomonadati; phylum Pseudomonadota; class Gammaproteobacteria; order Vibrionales; family Vibrionaceae; genus Vibrio; species Vibrio sp. FF145. The sequence continues at coordinate 19,100 of NZ_JBGONH010000020.1, read as the reverse complement.
ACATCATGCAGATGCTTGCTAACAAAGACAAAATCATGGGCTTCGGTCATGCCATTTATCGTGAAAGCGACCCGCGAAATGCTCTAATCAAGCGTTGGTCAAAAGAGCTAGCTCAAGAAGTGGGAGATCAACAGCTTTACGCCGTTTCAGAACGTGTTGAAGCGGTAATGAAGCGCGAGAAAGGCTTGTTCTGTAACGCTGACTTCTTCCATGCATCGGCCTACCACTTCATGGACATCCCAACCAAATTGTTTACTCCTATCTTCGTGATGAGCCGCCTTACGGGTTGGACGGCGCACGTGTTCGAACAGAGAGAAAATAATCGCATCATTCGTCCAAGTGCAGACTACACCGGCCCAGAGCATCAAGACTGGCTGCCTATTCATCTACGTTAGTCCTCTATATCGAGCCGACTTATATATCGAGGTGACTTTTCTCTTCTTGTGATAAGGCCTCGAGAACCAACGAATAGAATTTAACAGATAATGGTGGATGTATGTCTGATGTAAAACTTGAACAAGCTCAGTACCTTGATAAAAATCAGTACCGGAAACTTTTACCCGGAACCCATTTAGAATATTTCGACGCTTGCGAAGCGGTAGAAGCAATATCCCCGGGCGCTTATAAAACCTTGCCTTATACGTCGCGAGTGTTGGCGGAACAATTGGTAAGACGCTGTGATCCTGAAACCCTTGAAGATAGCTTAAAACAGATCATTGAACGCAAGAGCGACTTAGATTTTCCTTGGTATCCTGCGCGAGTGGTGTGTCATGACATTCTAGGTCAAACAGCCCTAGTAGATTTGGCTGGATTAAGAGACGCGATTGCCGATCAAGGCGGAGACCCTGCCAAGGTGAACCCAGTGGTCGAAACTCAACTGATTGTTGATCACTCTTTGGCAGTGGAACATGCCGGGTTTGATAGCGAAGCATTTGATAAAAACCGCGCGATTGAAGAGCGCAGAAACGAAGACCGTTTTCATTTTATTGAATGGTGTAAAACCGCGTTTAAAAACGTGAGTGTGATCCCAGCGGGTAATGGAATTATGCACCAGATTAACTTGGAGAAAATGTCTCCGGTGATTCAATCCAAAGAGGGTATCGCGTTTCCCGATACCTGTGTCGGCACCGACAGTCATACTCCTCATGTTGATGCTCTGGGTGTTATTGCAATAGGTGTCGGTGGTTTGGAAGCTGAGACTGTGATGCTCGGTCGTCCGTCTATGATGCGTTTACCAGACATCGTGGGCGTTAAACTTACCGGTCAGAGACAAGAAGGCATTACCGCGACTGATATTGTGCTCTCCATTACTGAGTTTCTTCGCAATGAGAGAGTGGTCTCAAGCTATTTGGAATTCTTCGGTGAAGGGGCGCGTGCACTGACCATTGGTGACCGCGCAACAATATCTAACATGACGCCAGAGTACGGTGCGACTGCGGGTATGTTCTACATCGATGAGCAGACCATTCAATACCTCAAGCTTACAGGGCGAGAGCCTGAACAAGTTGAATTGGTAGAGCTTTACGCCAAACAAACTGGGTTATGGGCTGACGATCTAGACTCTGCTCAATATGAGCGTGTATTAGAGTTTGATTTATCGAAGGTTGAGCGCAATCTTGCAGGGCCATCCAATCCACATCGTCGTTTGCCAACCAGAGAACTGGCTGAACAAGGCATCAGTCAAGCATCTTGGAAAGAGCAGCATGCTAAGCAGTACAGCGAAGAGCAAATGCCTGATGGTGCCGTAATCATTGCGGCAATTACTTCTTGTACCAACACCAGCAACCCAAGAAACGTAGTCGCCGCAGCATTGGTGGCCAAGAAAGCCAATCAGCTTGGATTAGTTCGTAAGCCGTGGGTGAAAACGTCATTTGCGCCGGGCTCTAAAGTTGCCAAGCTCTATCTTGAGTCGGCAGGTTTGCTACCTGAGCTGGAACAATTAGGCTTTGGTATCGTGGGTTATGCGTGTACTACCTGTAACGGAATGAGTGGGGCGTTGGATCCTACAATCCAACAAGAGATCATAGACCGCGACCTGTACTCAACTGCTGTGTTGTCAGGGAATCGAAACTTTGATGGTCGAATCCATCCCTATGCCAAACAAGCGTTTTTAGCCTCACCGCCGTTGGTGGTTGCATACGCGTTGGCTGGCACGATTCGCTTTGATATCGAGAAAGACAGCTTAGGCACTGACAACTATGGTAAGCCAATCTACTTAAGCGATTTATGGCCGAGTGATGCCGAGATCGATGCTGTTGTCGGTGAGCATGTTAAGCCTCAGCAATTCCAACAAATCTACGTAAAAATGTTCCAGCCAGACGAGGATCAGGTGACTACTGAGCCACTTTATGATTGGCGACCTCAAAGTACCTATATACGCAGACCACCTTATTGGGAAGGGGCTCTTGCGGGAGAGCGTAGCCTTTCAGGGATGAGACCTTTAGCGATTCTGGGTGACAACATCACTACGGATCACTTATCTCCTTCAAATGCGATTCTCGCTTCGAGCGCAGCGGGGGAATACCTCACCAAAATGGAAGTCCCAGAAGAGGACTTTAACTCTTATGCGACCCATCGAGGTGATCACTTAACCGCACAACGAGCAACCTTCGCCAACCCTAAACTGTTCAACGAAATGGTGAGGGATGCCGGAGAAGTTATGCAAGGTTCATTAGCAAGAGTTGAACCCGAAGGTCAAGTTACGCGAATGTGGGAAGCGATAGAAACCTACATGAACCGTAAACAACCCTTGATTGTTGTTGCTGGTGCCGATTATGGACAAGGTTCATCACGTGACTGGGCAGCCAAAGGGGTGCGCTTAGCGGGTGTTGAAGTGATTGTGGCTGAAGGGTTTGAACGAATTCACAGAACCAACTTGGTTGGCATGGGTGTGTTGCCTCTGCAATTCAAAGCGGGGACCAATCGCAACACCTTAGAACTGGACGGCACTGAGCTTTACGACGTGTACGGCGACATTGAAGCAGGTTCTGATTTGGCTCTCGTCATCACTCGTAAAAACGGTGAAAAGCTTGATGTGCCAGTGACCTGTCGACTGGACACCGCAGACGAAGTGAATGTCTACAGCGCTGGTGGCGTGTTGCAACGTTTCGCCAAAGACTTTCTTGCACAGTAGGAGCTGGTTATGAACATCAAACAGATAAAAGTATCTGCTACCTACATGCGGGGCGGAACAAGTAAAGGCGTTTTCTTCAACCTAAGTGACTTACCTGAAGTTGCACAAGTTGCTGGAGATGCACGAGACGCATTGCTTCTGCGTGTGATTGGCAGCCCGGATCCTTATGGCAAACAAACCGATGGTATAGGGGGGGCAACATCCAGCACCAGCAAAACCGTTATTGTTTCGAAAAGCAGTAAAGCCGATCACGATGTTGATTATCTCTTTGGCCAAGTAGCAATAGACAAGCCGTTCGTTGATTGGAGCGGTAACTGCGGCAATTTGTCTGCTGCAGTAGGCCCATTTGCTATTCATAGTGGATTGGTCGATTCGAATCGTATTCCAGAAAACGGTGTGGTCGAGGTGCGAGTGTGGCAAGTGAACATAGAGAAAACCATTATTGTTCATGTACCTATCGCTGGTGGTGAAGTCCAAGAGTTAGGTGATTTTGAACTCGATGGTGTCACTTTCCCCGCTGCTGAAATCCAAGTTGATTTCCTAGACCCAGCCGATGCGAGTGGTTCAATGTTTCCAACAGGGAATGTTGTCGATTTTTTAGATGTTCCAGATCTGGGTTGCATCAAAGCGACATACATCAACGCAGGAATACCGACCATTTTTGTTGATGCTGAATCGGTGGGCTATCAAGGCACAGAGCTTCAATCTGATATCAACAGTGATTCAAAAGCCTTGGCTCTGTTTGAATCCATCCGAGCACATGGTGCGGTTGCGATGGGGCTGATTGATTCTTTAGAACAAGCTGAATCACGCCAACACACACCGAAAGTCGCGTTTGTTGCTAAGCCTCAAGTGTATCAAGCTTCAAGTGGTAAATCGGTATTAGCTGACGATACCGACCTTCTGGTGCGAGCTTTGTCTATGGGGCAATTGCATCACGCCATGATGGGCACCGCTGCGGTCGCCATTGCTTCAGCGGCAAGTGTGCCAGGCACTTTAGTGAACTTGGCAGTCGGTGAGGGTTCCCGAGATTTTGTTACCTTTGGTCATCCATCAGGAACCTTAAAAGTGGGTGCTAAAGCTATTCAGACGGAAAGCGGTTGGCAAATAGAACGGGCGATTATGAGTCGTAGTGCCCGAGTGATCATGGAAGGTGCCATCCGTGTGCCTTTTCCTAAGTAAAGCGATTGTCGTGAACGGTTTAATGTTCACGAACACAACGCTGAGAAAAGAGTGCACCCAAGTGAACGGCCAAAGGCTAGGCACTTGGAGAAATGGATGAATCATGGAGGAGGCACTATGTCTGCTACGAATCGAATGAACAGAAAAACAGACTATATCACCGAGTATCAATGGGCTAGGGAAGACCCAAATTCGTTTTGGGAAACACAATCACAAGCGATAGATTGGTTTGAACAACCAAAAACGATGTTACAAACTGACGATAACGGTATTGAGCGTTGGTTTCCTGATGGAGTGATGAACACCTGCTGGTTGGCGTTGGATTATCATTGCGAAAATGGTCGTGGTGATAAAGTGGCGCTGATTTACGACTCTCCAGTGACAGGGACTCAATCATCGTACACTTACGACCAACTGCGTGACCAAGTGGCAAAAGTCGCAGGTATGTTAGCGACGCAAGACGTTACCAAAGGCGATCGTGTGGTGATCTACATGCCGATGATTCCTGAAGCGGCAATGGCAATGTTGGCTTGTGCACGACTAGGCGCGGTGCATTCGGTGGTGTTTGGTGGCTTTGCTCCTCATGAGCTTGCCGTTCGAATTGAAGATGCCGAGCCGAAGGTGTTGATTACTGCCTCCTGTGGTGTCGAGATAAACAAAGTCTTGCCATATAAGCCGATGGTTGATCGCGCAATCATGGACAGCCGCTGGAAGCCTGAGAAAGTGGTGGTATTCCAAAGAGAGCAGTCTCTCGCCGAATTGAACAATGAACGCGATGTACTTTGGCAGCAAGCAGTTAACGATGCATTGCCACACAGTTGTGTTCCAGTCTTGGCAACCGATCCGTTGTATATCCTTTACACATCAGGCACCACGGGTAAGCCAAAAGGTGTTGTGCGTGACAATGGTGGTCATGCGGTTGCGATGAAATACTCGATGAGTACCATCTACGATATGCCGCAAGATGGCGTATTTTGGGCGGCTTCTGATGTCGGCTGGGTAGTGGGGCATTCCTATATTGTGTATGCACCATTGATTCACGGCTGCACTACGATTCTGTTTGAAGGTAAGCCGGTAAGAACACCAGATCCAGGCGCATTCTGGCGTGTGTGTGAAGAGTACAACGTCGATGTGTTGTTTTCCGCGCCAACAGCATTTAGAGCAATCAAGAAAGAAGATCCTGAAGGTGAGTTGCTCACCAAGTATGACTTATCATCGCTCAAGTCGATTTTCATGGCGGGAGAACGCTTAGACCCGCCAACATTGGATTGGGTTGAGTCTCATACTAATAAGCCGGTTATCGATCATTGGTGGCAAACCGAAACGGGTTGGGCTATCTCTGCAAATCCTACAGGGCTAGAGTCTTTGCCAGTGAAAGCCGGTTCTTCAACGAAACCTGTACCGGGTTATCAAGTGGAGATCCTCAATGAACTAGGCGAAGTAGCTCTGCCTAATCAACAAGGATTTGTGGCGCTTAAACGCCCATTACCACCAGGTTGTCTACCGACGGTTTGGCGCAACCATGACCGATTTGAGTCTGGCTATCTGAGTCAGTTCCCGGGCTATTATGTTTCGGGTGACGGTGGTTATCTCGATGATGATGGTTACCTATTTATCATGGGGCGTATTGATGATGTGATTAATGTCGCAGGACATCGATTGTCTACTGGTGAAATGGAAGAGATCGTTGGCGGTCACCCAGCCATTGCAGAATGCGCGGTAGTCGGTATTCACGATGACTTAAAAGGACAACTTCCATTAGGTCTAGTTGTGTTAAAAGATGGCGTAAAAGTCGATGGCATTGAACTGCAAGCGGAGTTGGTTGGCAAGGTTCGTAACGAGATTGGTGCGGTTGCATGCTTTAAGCAAGCCTTGGTGGTTGAGAGGCTGCCTAAGACGCGCTCAGGTAAGATCTTGCGTAGAACTATTCGACAGATAGCCGAAGGTGAGCAATATGTGGTGCCTTCTACTATTGATGATCCAACAAGCTTAACGGAAATTGCAGAAAAGCTAGGTAGATGAACTTTGAAGATTAGTTAATCTCTATTTGGTGCGTTTATAAACGCATAGCCAAACGTGATGGTTTATCTAAACTCTACTTTATTCATCCGCTTATCCATTGTGCTTAATATGACCTCATTATGAATCCCACATATTGAGGTCTTTTTATGCGAACCTACCTTTTACTCATAACTTTACTTGTTAGTGGTGCTGCTAATGCTGCCATTTCAAAGAATGATATCAGCAGAACGTTGTTAAAACCCTTGAGTCATCCTAAGGTATTTAAATGCGTATCTAAGACTGGTGTCGATTTGTATCAAGCGGTTTTTGATATTGGCGTAGGGTACGAAGCTGATCCTATTAACTCGAAGATGATCGTTAATTCAAGGAAAGGTCGCTACGAATATCAAATCTTAGGCGCGGTAAGGTCTGAAAGAGCCGGTGAAATTGTCGTGTTGACTCGTCATGTGGGAGACGGTGTTAAAGTTGCCGCAATGATTGATGACGAAAATGGCAAGATACTGGGGATAGGCGATAAAAATCATTATCGAGATTGCGGTGTTAGGCCACCACCTAGTGCAGAAAATATGCAAAACTTTTGGTCTAAAGACTAAACCTGAACGGCAATCATTCTTGAGGCGACCTTGTTGGTCGCCTTTTTTGTGTCTGATGAATTAGGTACACCAATGCGATACGTCATCAATCGGTTATGTGTTAACTGCGAAATACATAGCTAAGTATGATGTATCGTCTAAAGGTGGCTTTATTTATCTGGTTAACGGATCTGCTTAAGATGGCTTTACTCCAAACGAAGAACTAAGCGAGACTCCTATGAAATTCACTAAACCTTTTCTTTTAGCGACACTGATTGTGACTCTTTCTGGTTGCGCATCACCAGCAATGGATAACGAAAATGAGAATGCCGCACGTAATCGTGGTGCTGTAGGTGGTGCTTTATTAGGAGCGACAGCAGGCGCTCTAACTGGAGATGCGAGTTTAGCCGTAAAGGGCGCTGCATTAGGTGGCGTGACCGGTGGCGTTGCGGGTTCAATGAAAGATACGGACGATGCAAGAAACGCACAACGAACCCAAGTTACTGCTGACGGTCTAGCGCAAGAGAATCGCACCGATGCAGAAAAACGAGTTGCTGAAGTTGAGGCTGAAATTAAGCTTATTGAATTGGAACAACAACTTGCTGATCTCAAAGAAGAGAAAGAAGATAACGGTGCATAAATCTGAAGCTACAGCAAAAGCCATAGCTTCGATATTCGTTTAATTCAAAATAATTCAAACAGAATGGCCACGTAATGTGGTCGTTTTTGTATCTAAAATACACACTTCAAACAATGAATTAATTCAATAACTTGTATAGATACTCACGCCAAGTAAACTAGACTCAGTTTAGATATTAATTTGGTTTGAGAAGCGCAATAGTCATGAATGTCACCTTAAGGGCCGCAAAGCACGCGGATTTGGAACAACTTAACGAGTTAATGTTCGATCTCCACCATCACCACCACCTTGCAAGCCCAGAGCACTTTAAAACGGCAGAAGAGATTGAGCAGGAAAAAAGCATTGCACGTTACTTAGATGATCCTGAATGCTTAGTCTACGTGGCATTAAAAGGTGAACTAATTGTTGGCTTTATCTCCGGACATTTTTGTGAGCTTATCTCAACGGTGAGTAAACCGGTGCCGATGGGGAGTGTCGATGAACTGTTTGTCTTACCTGATTATCGAAAAGAATCAATTGCTGAAAAGTTGTTTAACAAAGTTGAAAGTACTTTTGATGATTATGGCGTTGAACAAGTCTTTGTAGAGGTTTGGGACTTTAATTCACCTGCCAAGGACTTCTATCAAAAAATGGGGTTCACACCTCACATTCAATGGATGAGGAAGGCTTTGCACAAAACGTAGACAGCGATTTTGTGTGGCTTTGATTACAATAGACTCGTGTATTAGCAGTCTTAAATTTCTTCTCTTATTTTTAGGTAAACTCGTTGGTTATTAGATATTTTTTCGTTTTCATACTGTCTCTTTTGAGTACTACTTCCGCTTGGGCTAACAACACTTTGCCCGATCATATCGCGGGCGCTTTGTGTGTAGTACGTGCTGATAACCAAATCGTGTTGGTTGATGAATTGATCACGGGGCAATTGTCTCTACCGGGAGGCACTGTGGTTTCTGGTGAGCCGCCTGCCATCGCAGCGCAACGAGAAACTTGGGAAGAGGCGGGCTTGTCCGTGACGGTCGGTGATGTGTTGGGATATACCGACAGTGCCGTTGTATATGATTGTGTCTCTGACTCTGAAGTGATCAGTTTTCAAACTCGAAATGAGCTAGGTGGTTTTGAACTACCTATATGGTTTGCTCCTCATTATGGCGTGGAAGTTAGTAGAGCGATGTTACTTCCTCCCATTGAGTTGGAAGCAAAGCAATATCGTTACCCAGAGCAGTGGTCAGAGATTAATGAGTTGTTTTTATCTGCGACAGATCAACCTGTGACGTATGTGACTGAGCTGGTGGGCGCGGCACCCCAAGTCCATCAAGTTGAACTAAATTGGATTGTGTCGCTTCAAAACGCGTTCGATAAGATGCCAAGCTTGTTTGCGAATACTGTACTTTTAACTGACTCGTTAGCGAAGCCATGGGTTTTTATCGTGATATTGCCGCTAATTGCTTGGCATTTTGGCCGTAACTTCGCATTGAAGTTTGGCTTCACTTTGATTTCAGTGACACTGCTCACTTTAATCGCCCACCAAGGGTTTGGTTTTCCACGTCCGCATGCTTACTTGCCAACATTGAAACTAGTGATGAGCAGTGGCTATAGCTTCCCAAGTTTATTGGCTGGCTTGTGGGTGAGTTTAACTTTGTTGGTCTTTTGGAAACTAAAGCGCCTCTTGGAGCAAAAAGCTATTCTGATAGTGCTCGTTGGTTTGCTATGGATCATGTTATTTAAGTCTTATTCAGGTAGTGCATTCTTTAGTGATGTATTAATGGGTGGCGTATTAGGCGCATTAACGACTTGGCACATCGTGAGATTAGATGCGAAACCTGATGTTGATATTAGTGCTTTATTGAGTTCTAAAGGTGTTTGGTGGGCATTGTGCTTACTGTCGATTGTTCTCACTGTTATATGGCCATTGCCGACATTCTCTTTCTGGGTAGCAATTTTGATGACGATTGCATGCTTAGTAACGTTAACGGATTCGAAGCCTTTGGTCGGCCAGTTCTCATTCAAGATTGTATTTGGAGTGATGGCGATGTTGTTAGCGGGGAATCTGCTGATTAGCTGGGCAGGAAGTTTCGTCTCATTCAGTGGCATTGCTTCATTTATCGTTGAGACCTTACGTTTCCCAATCTTGATTCTATTTGGTGTCGTGGCGTTTCGTCTGCCATGGAAAAGAGAGTAGGCGAACCGACTAATATAAAATCAAAAAAGGCTGTGCAGTGCACAGCCTTTGTCATTTGTGCAACAAGAAAAAAGTAATTCTCACTATAGCTGCTGAGCGTTTATGAGTTGAAGATAAACTTCTCAATCGCGACCGCTACACCATGGTCGTCGTTGCTCGCTGTGATGTGATCCGCCAGTTTCTTGGTTTCTTCCATTGCGTTTTTCATTGCAATGCCAAGGCCAGCGTATTCAAGCATATGATGATCGTTTTCAGCGTCACCCATGCAGATTACTTCTTCTGCTGTAATACCCAAGTGCTTTGCTATCGCCTCAATACCGACACCCTTGTTTGAATTTGGGTTTAGGAACTCTAAGAAGAATGGTGCACTTTGCACGATAGTAAATTGAGTCTTAAGCTCTTGTGGCAACTTGCTGATGATTTCAGTCAGCTTGCTTGGTTCTGCGACAATCATAGTTTTGATGATTTCGTGGTCATCTTCTAGTTGAGAAAAGTCGAACTCGGTAATCTCTAAGCCATTAATACGCGCTTCAATAGCTGTGTACTCATTGTTTTCAGGCGTGATTAAGCCATGAATCTTGCTGAATGCATGAACATAACCACCAAGCTGTACAGCGAGGGCTGCGATCTCTTTCGCGGCTTTACCATTACTGATCTCACTGTGAATGAGTTCTTTTGTAGAGACGTTTTGAACCATAGAGCCGTTGTAGAAGAGCACAAAGTCATCTTCGCCGTTGATTGAAAGCTCGTCTAACTTACTCTGCATGCCTTCTAAAGGACGACCAGAAGCCAGAACCACTTTCACACCTGCAGCGCGTGCTTTGGCAATCGCGTCTTTGTTCTCTTGAGAAATTACTTTATCACTGTTGAGCAGTGTGCCATCCATATCAAGAGCAATCAGTTTGTACATGTTGTTCCTTACTAAAAAATTAAAAGCTAACGAAATCTAATGGGCGAAAGGATAAGGGAACTTGAAAGTTCAGGCTAGAGCTTTGATCAACTCATTTATCAGTACTCATTTGTTTGACCAAAAGGGGCAAGTGCTTTAAGGTCTGCGGTTGATTAATTTCATCAAATGATTGAGCTGAGGGTAAGTTGTACAAGATTAATGAAATGTTTGAAACCATCCAGGGCGAGGGCGTATTTACCGGCGTTCCTGCTGTTTTTGTTCGACTGCAAATTTGCCCTGTAGGCTGTTCTTGGTGTGATACCAAACAGACTTGGGAAGCGTTGCCGGAAGATGAAACGAGCCTTGGTAATATTATGGTTAAGACAGAGGATTCACCGACTTGGTCTGCAATTGATGCGCAGGGAATCGTGAATGAATATATCAAGCAAGGTTACACCGCGAAGCACATTGTGATTACCGGTGGTGAGCCGTGCATCTATGATCTTGTCCCTCTTACTGAAGCATTTGAGCAGCACGGTTGTCGTTGTCAGATTGAGACCAGCGGAACATCGGAAGTAAAAGCCACACCGGACACTTGGGTTACGGTGTCACCAAAGGTCGCAATGAAAGCCAAGTTGGATATCCTTGATAGTGCACTCGTTCGTGCGAATGAAATCAAGCACCCTGTTGGTACCGGTAAAGATATTGAGCAACTAGATGCTCTTATTGCTAGAGCCGATGTTCCTGAAAATACAGTCATTGCACTTCAGCCGATTAGCCAAAAAGAACGTGCAACGCAACTGTGTATTGATACTTGTATTGAACGTAACTGGCGTTTATCTATTCAAACTCACAAATATTTGAGCATCGCATAGGTTGCATTTGTTTACTGGCCTAGATAAGTCGCTAGTAGAAGATTCTCGTAAGGATTTAAGATGAAAAAAGCAGTGGTAGTATTCAGTGGTGGTCAAGACTCAACAACGTGTCTTGTTCAAGCTTTAAAAGAGTATGATGAAGTTCATGCGATTACGTTTGACTATGGCCAGCGCCATAGACTCGAGATTGAAGTGGCTGAGTCATTGTCGAAAGAACTTGGTGTGAAAGCGCACAAAGTAATGGATGTGACTCTGTTGAATGAACTGGCTATTAGCTCTCTTACTCGTGACGATATTCCTGTCTCTCATGAGCTACAAGAGAATGGGCTACCGAATTCTTTCGTTCCCGGTCGTAATATTCTGTTCTTAACTTTGGCGGGTATTTACGCTTACCAAATCGGTGCAAATACCGTAATCACGGGTGTGTGTGAAACAGATTTTTCAGGCTACCCTGATTGTCGTAATGACTTTGTGAAAGCGATGAACTCTGCGCTTGTACAAGGTATGGATAAGCAGCTTGATATTAAAACACCGTTAATGTGGCTCAACAAAGCTGAAACATGGGCGTTGGCAGATCAGTATTCAGCACTCGAACTTGTTAGAAACAAAACACTGACCTGCTACAACGGTATTATCGGCGATGGCTGCGGCGACTGTCCAGCGTGTGAACTACGCAAAATAGGCCTTAGCGATTACCTAGGTGATCGCCAAGGTATTATGGCTGAATTGATTCGCAAGCAGGGTGAGAATAAATAACCTCATGAGTCAATAGGTTCGTTATAAGCATCAATGATGCAGTTTCGGCCGTTGCTCTTTGCTTGATACAGCGCCTGGTCAAGCACTGAATACAAGTCATCAAAGTCACTTAATGCGTTTGAGGTTGCTAAATAAGCAAAGCTCGCGGTTACATTAAGTGGCTTTTTGTTTTCTGATAAGAAGACTGCACTCGAAATGGCATAATGTAACTCCTCTACACGCTCTTGTACTTCAGCTGGTTTTGTATCAGTAAGCACGATCAGAAATTCTTCGCCGCCTAAACGCCCGAACAGCTCACCTTTAATTAAATGTTGTCTTATTTGATGACTTATATGAACGAGCGCTCTATCACCAGTAGGGTGGCCATATTGGTCATTAATTTTCTTGAATTTATCTAGATCGAGTAAAACGAGAACATGTTGTTTTTCTGTTCCTTTACAGGCTTTGATACGCTTGACTCTTCGTATTATCTCGGTGCGACTATACGCCTTTGTCATGGCATCGATTGCTGCTTTCGCACGAATGGCTTTGTTTGTGAAGATCATAAAGCTAGCCGCACACAGCAATAGAATAACAATGATGTTATACACCATCCTTTGATGTTCCATCTTTTCGATTTGAAGTCGGTCTAAATTTGCTTGATGTCTCAGGAAAGAACTCTCTAGTTCTTTTTCGTACCTAGCATGAGCTAGATCTAGTGCTTCAAAAGCCAACCTGTTATCTATATCTCGGGTTTCGAACTGTATTAATGTGTATCGCTGATAGAAATAGAAAGCTTGCTTGTAATCGCTGAGAGTTTGATAAATATCAGAAAGTTGAAGTAGTGCTTGAGCTGTGTATTTGTGTCTTGTGACTTGTTCGGATAGCTCCAAAGCTTGTTGTGCATAATTGAGCGCTTCCGTTTTAAGTTTTTGGTCTTCGAACATATCGCTGATTGCCAAGAAAGCGTTGATTCGAATGACATCGTTGTTTAGCTTGCTTGAAGCCGATAGAGACTCTACTAAGTAGTCTCTCGCCAAATCATAGTTCTTCGTCTGCGTGTATGCTTTTCCTAAACCAAGAGTTGTTAGCGCAATACCGTAGCTATGAGATGATGTAGTCAACAGTGCTTTTGCTTTTTGAAAGTGATTAATTGCTAGGTCACTTTGTCCTTGATTAAGGTAAAGATCTGCAAGGCTATGATGAACTTGTGCTTTCATCAAATCAGAAGCATCCGATCTCAGAGCGAGTGCTTCTATGAGGTACTCTGCCGATTTATCATATTGCTTTAACTCTTTGAGCAAATTACCCACATCGTTATAGATCCCCGAAATATCGTGTCCTTGTGGGAACACGCTTATCAGTGATAGGTAAGTATCTAGTGCGGCTTGATAGTCGCTGCGGAAATGGTGATTGTTAGCGATCACTCGATAAGTGCCAAATTTTGGTAATACAGGGTCAGCAATGTCATGCAAATCCGACTGAAGTGCAGAACAATAATAGTTCGCTTGATGGTATTTAGCTTGCTCATTGAGAGAACGACATAATTGGTATTTTAATAATGCTCTACCTGTAACATCGTTGATTGATTGCATTTTTACTAATATGGACAAAAAGCCTTGTTGAGCTTCTTTGTACTGACCTTGTCCATCATTTACTAGGGCATTAATAAACGCTTGTTCTATCGCTTGGTAGTCACTGTCGTTTGAAGCGATTCCATAAAACGGTTGATCGCGCTGGCTCATGTATTGATATAGCAGTGCCGATAGGTAGAGCTTATCCCCGTAGGTTGTTGAACTCGTGTAGCGTGTTTGCAGCATGTTCAATGCGCGCGAAGGGGAATGAGTTAGAGTCGAGAGATAGAGTGCGTTCCAATCAGCATTTGGAGTTGCGTGGGGATCTAATACCGAGGTGCTAATTGTTGGAGAAGATTCATGATCCGCTGTTGATGCTTGGCTAAAGGAATAAAGGTTGATGAGAAGCAGAAAGGCAATGAAAATGGAGTGAATCACGAGATAATATCAATCAGATAAAGAACGATATTCTATTGTTAGTTTGATATTGCTTCAATTTTTTTGGCGAGTTGATGGTTTGTTATGTGAGGTAAATCTCTAATTCTCAATGGCTTATCATGGGTAACCGGTCGTACGCTATTGTACGACCGATCTTGGAAGCTAGATGTATAATTTCGCTAGATCAGAAGGCTCAAGCTCTTTGCCTTCCAATGTTGCATTCCAGTTAGTACCAACAAGAACGCCATCTTCAGCTAGGGTCAGTAACCAATCTTCTACAAAGATATCTAGTGGGATTTCTAATACTTCGAAGTCTGCCCACTCTTCAACGTTGTGAGTCTGAGCGTCCTCTTTTGAAGACCAGAACGGCATCACTTCACTGTTTTCGAATTCACTTGAGTCACATGCTAGCCAACCTTCTTCGTTGCGAAGGCCCCATACCAGTTTAGTTTCTTGTGTTTCAGAAACGAAAAGTTCTAGATTTGCTTGAGTATCAGCGGTTAGTTTGCTCATGAATAATTTCTCTATGTTGATAACAAGACAAGATTAACATTATACAAGGGGTAGGTATATGGCGATCAAGGAATTATAAGGATACTGAAACGCTTACCAAACGTTTCAGTATGGTTTGGGTGCGGTAGAATCTATTTGCCGATTTTAGTAAATATATGCCACTCTTCTTTGATGTTGCCTTTAAATCCGACAACAGAGGCTACGACTTTTCTGTTCAATGCATGATTAGTTTCGGTGTCATTATCACGGAAGCCTGCATCTCCGTACCCTACGGTATAGACTCTTGATGGCGGGATACCGTTGCTGATGAGCGCACGTCTTACATTGACCGCACGTTCTTCTGAGAGCTTGAGATTGTATTCGGCATTACCTACTTTACTAGCATAACCTTGCAATTGAATACTTGTGTTTTCGTAACGCTTTAGAAACGCAGCCATTTGACGAATTTGGCTCAGAAACACAGGTTTAATTTCTGCAGAGTCATTGGCAAATAAAATATGAAGATCTTTTTCTTCGCTAGACTCGAAATACGAGCCACAGCCATCATTATCTATTTCAGCGCCTATTTGTGTGTCTATACATAAATCGCGAGCGTTGATAACACCATCATTATCATCATCTTCGAGATCATAACTTTGTGTGGTGCTAGGAAGAGCACGATAAGTGAATTCATCATTTGTTTCAGCCATGATGTTGGCAGAAGCAACCACGAAGCATAGTGGGAGTATAGTTTTGAGAAGCTTCATTAATATTCTACCTTTTCATTCCATTCTTGTGGAGTCTCTACACGTAACCCTGTTAATAGGTTACCTGTTGCATTCATGACTCTATATTTTGCGTACTGTACATCGTACTTAGCGTCTAAAAATCCCTTACGTGCTTCGAAGAGTTCATTTTCAGTGTTAAGTAGATCGAGAAGGGTACGCTTACCAATTCGGTATTGTTTTTCATAAGAGATAACGGTGTCAGAAGCTGAATCTACGTGATCCGACAAGAAATCTTTCTGCTGAACGGTTAAGTCAAGAGCGCTCCATGAAAGGCGTAAGCTTTCTTCTACATTACGGTAAGTACTCTCACGTAGGTCTTTTGCTTTGTTGAGTTGATAAGCGGCACTTTCGGCACGGTCTTGATCGGCTCCACCGTTATAGAGATTGTACTTTAAGCGAAGCATCGCAGAAAATTCATCGCTGTTGCCTTTCGTACCACCTGCATCATCGCGCCACCTTTGAGCGGCTTCAAAAGAAACAGTTGGGTAGTTGGTACTCTTCGACTGCTTGTATTGGAACTTCGCTGAATCTACGTCAGCTTGTGCAATTTTGATAACCGGGTGTTGGTTAAAGGCTTTTGCCAAAGCACCGTCGATCGTATAAGGAATAGAGCCTGCGTCAGCACGTGGATATACCAAGCCTAGTGGGGCTTGGCCAACAAGGCGTTTGAATTGAGTATGGGCATCAAATAAATTATTTTGAGCTGCCAGCAAATTACCATGAGCTTTTGCAATACGAGCTTCTACCTGAGACATGTCTGCCGTAGATCCAATGCCTGAATCAACTCGTTTCTTGATATCTATATAGATATTTTTGTGCGTCGCCAGATTGTTTTCAGAAAGTGTAAGCACTTCGTAAGCTTTAACGGAATCAAGATAGACTTTGGTTACTTGCAGTGCAATATCTTGAGCGCTAGATAGCAATTGATAACGGACAGACTCTGCATCAGCAGCGGTACGATCAATGTCGTTAGAAGTATTCGCGCCATCCCAAATGAGTTGTGTTAACGTAATTGCTGCTTCTTTACGCGTTAGATCTGTTGAGCTCGAATTCGTCGCCAAATCCGTATATTCGTAACCAATGCCACCGTCTAAATCTATACTCGGGCGGTAAGCTCCACCAGAAGCATCGTTAAGGTAACGTTGACTAACGTACTGGTTATATGCCGCTTTGATTTCAGGGTTACTTTCTAAAGTAAACGCGACGGCTTGCTCTAAGGTTTGCGCGCTAGCCGGTAAACTGAGTGCAATAGCCAACCCTAATGTAGTCGTTTTAATCCAGTTCAATTTCAATCTCCCAAAAATGGAGTATCACCTAAGTTTGTCGCTTTTAAGCTTGAATATATCAAATTTAGATGAACCGCCAAAAAAATAACGAATGCTCAATGAGCATTCGTAAATGGTTGTAAAGTTGTTAACCGATCGCCGTACAATTTAAGTCGATTTTGAGTACTTAAATTTGATTTGAGTGTTTGGGTTATCTTTCCCTAAGACAATAACTTATATGGAAGTTTTCGTCATCTTAATTATCACTCAGTGACCGTTATCATTCGTTTACATTGTAAGTTATTAAAGATGTAATTCATAGCTAGGAATTATATGACATTAGATGTTATATTGTCACTAGATTATAAAATTGATGTCACTATTTTGACGTCGCAAACAGAAAATGAGCTTAGGGATTTATATGGACATGACAGTATTGAATGCGAGCGGTGCATTAGCATTAGGTCAACGCATTGTTATTTCGATAGATGGCACAATCACGGTCCTAGAAGACGGCCAGCCATTACAAGCTGGGGATGTCGTTTTAGAATCCCAAAATGTAAATTCTGAATCTCAGATTTCAGTTAAGCGCTTTACGCCACAAGGAAAAGATGGCGATGAAGTCGATCTTGACCAAGATATTGAAAATATTTTTGCCGCTTTAGAAGAAGGGCAAGATCCTACAGAGTTAGGCGAAGAGTTCGCAACTGCGGCAGGTGTACGAGGTTCGAGCCTAGTTAGCAGTGGAACTATTGAACGTGATGGTGACGAAACCATCCCAGTTACCGAATTTGTAACAACAGGTTTCGAAGGCCTAGGTTTGTCTCGTACTCAAAGCTTAAGTTTGCTTGATCTATTCCGCTCAGTGGAAGTTGAGCCAACAGTAAGTATTGAAGACAGCCAAGTCATTAATGAAGGCTCAACAGCAATTTTCGACGTAAGTCTAAGTAAAGCTGCGTCAGGCGATGTAAGCGTTACGCTTGAGACGTTATACGGAACGGCAACAGCGGACGACATTACAAGCGTTGTTGTGAAAGATGCCGCGGGTAACGTAGTGACACCTAACGCTGACGGCTCTTACACCGTCAAAGCGGGTGAAACTAAGTTAGTCGTTGAAGTCGAGACCAAAGACGACGGCACGTACGAAGGTGATGAGAAGCTGAGCCTAAAAGTGACCGGCGCAACAGGCGTGACAGGCTCAGGTACGGGCGAGCTAACCATCAAAGATGACGGCACAGGCCCTGTTGACCCAACCGATCCTACTCCCCCAGTGAATCCAGATGACCGCCCATCGGTGAGCATCGAAGACAGTAAAGTGATTAACGAAGGCTCGACAGCGAGCTTTGATGTGAGCTTAAGCAAAGCCGCATCAGTTGACGTGAGCGTAACGCTAGAAACCCTTTACGGCACCGCAACAGCGGATGATATCACCAGCATTGTGGTAAAAGATGCCGCAGGTAACGTAGTAACACCTAACGCTGATGGCTCTTACACCGTAAAAGCGGGTGAAACTAAGTTAGTCGTTGAAGTCGAGACCAAAGACGACGGCACATACGAAGGCGATGAGAAGCTGAGCCTTAAAGTGACGGGAGCCACCGGCGTGACAGGCTCAGGTACGGGCGAGTTGACCATCAAAGATGACGGCACCGGCCCGGTTGACCCAACTAATCCAAATCCAGATGACCGCCCATCGGTGAGCATTACTGGTGGTGGTGACGTGAACGAAGGCGGCACCGCGAACTTCACTGTGAACTTGAGTGCGACAGCGGACACAGACGTGACTGTGCAGTTGACGTTAGATTACGACGAAGCCGAAGCGGCGGACATCAAATCGTATGAGTATGAAAGTGCACCGGGCGTGTGGAACGCGGTACCGGCGAACGGCATCTTGACCATCGCAGCGGGCGTGCAAAACGTGAACGTACGCGTAGTGACCGAGAACGATGACGTCTACGAAGGCAGCGAAAGCTTCAACGTCAACGTGGCGGGCGCGACCGGGACCATCACGGATCCAAATGCAGCGAAACAAAGCGCGACGGCGACCATCAAAGACGATGGCACAGGCACCGTCGATCCAGGTAAGCCAACAGACAACGATAAACCAACCTTGAGCGTTGCGGACGCAGGGGACGTGAACGAAGGCAGCACAGCAAACTTTGCGGTGAGCTTAGACAAACCAAGCGAAGCGGCGGTGACGTTAACGTTAGACGCGTTAGTGGACGGTCAATACAGCGCAGAAGCGAACGATGTGGGCGCGATCAGCGCAAGCTACACCGACGCACAAGGCACAGTGCACACCCTAGCCGTGAGCAACGG
>NZ_JBGONH010000019.1:0-74411 GCF_041439075.1 Vibrio sp. FF145 | reverse complement strand
TTGATCTTATTCTTCGCGCTGAAAGATTAGAATGCGGGGTTCATGACACGCTTACGGTGTTACTCCATATCGCCCAGTAAGTAATCTTCATCGCTACTCACTACTGCGCCGTGCTTTAAGAAGTTCTTACCTAGGATCATGCTGTATTCAAAGCGAGAGCGATCTTGAAGGTTTACCCTCACCTCTTTCTCTAGGTCACCCAACTTCACCTTCATTTCTACCACTGGGCGAATGTTCACCTTCTCGCCTTTCTTAGCTTTAATGCGCATTACATCAATCACAGGCTTAGTGAAGTCTTGCTTATCGCCTTGGTTGTTTTGATAGGTAAAGCTCACCATGTCTTGGCCGTCTTTCTTAAATCGTTTGATGTTGACTGCGTTCATTGAGCTGACATCTGCGCCTGTATCCAACTTGGCAGGGAATGTCATGCCGTTGACTTCAACAACTTCTATATGCCCAACTTTAAACAAAGGTTCCGATTTCAAAAGATAATCAGATCGAGTATTCACATATACCCCATCTTTCGCCATCTTCTTACCTAGAATGAAGTACGCTTCTTTTTCATTGCTGTTAAGCACATCGATAGCAAACTCTTGTTGGCGAACTTTACCAGCTCCCAAAAACTCACCACTTACCACCGGGCGAGTATCATCACCGACCTTAAGCTTCTTAATAATTGGCTTTGTTATCTTCTGCTTCTCACCATTTACATCTGTAAGATAAAATTCAACAGAAGCCTCTTTGCCTTTACCTGTCATTTCAAAACTGTCGACCTTCAACAAAGGCGTGTTGACAGTAAATGAAGCAACAGCCTTCATAGGGAAACCATCTAATGTGATATCTTCTTCCGGTGAGATAATCAGTGGCTCAGTCTTCTTCGCGACCTCGCTGAAATTCTCAGATCCTTCAGAAAGAATATTCTCAGCACTGGTGTCAATCATAAAAAGCTCACTTGCTGTATCAGTGCCCAATCTGAGCTGTGAGCTGCTATTCGAACGGTCGCGCAGGTACACCAGAACGTCTTTGGTTGTGTTTTCATCGAGTTGAACCGGCACATACACCAAAGGTCTTTTTTTACCACCTACACTTAACATACGAACTAATGGCAGTGTCATCTCTTTCTGCTCACCATCGTTGTCGAACATATCAAACGTCACTTCACTGTTCTTCTTATCTACATCGATGTCTTTCGCATGAAGAATGCTGTAGCGATTTTTTAATGAGAAGGTCACGTTCATCGCCATTCCCGAGATAGACATCACCTCTTTTCGGCCAACAACCGTCGCGTTTTCCTGCTCCTGCAAATAGTCGTAACCAGCAAACACCAGTGCGTTATCCGCAAGGAAGGTTTTGCCGATCAATACTGGCGCAGAGAAGTGACTTCTGTCCGTCAGGTTAACGTCTGTTTTTAACTCTTGATCCGCAATGGTCAGCGACATTTTGACAGTAGGGCGAAGCAAAGGCGTGCTGCTGGTGCGGCTGCGTATTATGCTGACACGCTCTAAAGGTGCTTTAATTAATACCATGTCACCCGTACGTGGGTTTTGAACCTTGAAAGAGACCACAGCTTCATATTTTGCAAAGGTACTGCCATCCCAATCATCGTAATCAACATCGGAATTGTTCAACAGGTCTTCGGTTAACGCCGCCATCAACTCTTTGTCTTTGAGGTTTTTGTAGTCGGCATTAGAGCTCTTCACATGAATGTCTTCCGCATGCATAGAAGTGGTTTCTGCACCGGTATCGATTTTACCAATGAAAGGAACGTCTTTTAGCCCTTGAACGCTAGATAGGTATACATTCTCTGTACGCCCTAATACCGCCTTACCATCGAGTTCGTAGGTCGGATTTTGAGTGGTGTGTGAAGTGTCTGTAGCCAAAGAATATTGTGAAAAAAGTAGAGTGCTTAAAAGAGTTAGAGCCAAAGGTATCTTTTTCATTAGTTGGTCCGTTGTGATCAGTTCACTAATAATACTGGCGATTCGGCAAATAGTTCCCCCACCAGCAATGGTTCTCACATAACGTTAACGCTATGAGTTTTTCGATGACAAACCGATGACTTTGCGCAGCATTCGCTTATCGATTATTGACCATTGGATACCCGATAACCTTTTCAATATGTGGTGTTCTATTGAAAAAATAAATACCAAAAAGGCCAACGACAAGCGCTGACCTTAGCGATTCAAAACACACCTGAAGCGAGTTTAACTTGCTAAAACACAAACGGTTCTAGATAAACATAGCACTAAAAAGTGCCGACTGTTTTCTTTGCACAGATAGCTCGAGCTTTTTCTGCGTTCTCGCCTTTATTTTTGATAGAGCACTGTCGATAAGATTCGACGTAGCGCTCAAATAACACTTTGGCTTCAGGTTGTGGTTTAGAGAGCAGTTGGTTAACGAACTTTCTTGAGCCGACCTCAAAATGCTGAGTATCGATTGGGCTATTCCAATCCCCTCCCCAGATCATAAATCCGTGATGAGCAAACAGCTCAATCACATCTTCTGCCATGCCTCGGCGTTCAATTTCATCACGCGCGCGAAAACGAGTACGGTTCACATAGCGAGCCGCTGATTGTGAAGGCTTTACCGTGATTCGTCCCTTGCTATCGAACTCTAAGAAAGGATTTTGAACTGGGTTGATGTCGATTGCCACACCATAGGCATGTTTCGACCAACCTCCTCCGCCTGTAATAGGACGAGCGTTAAACGCGCTACTGTTGTTCGCGTCCATTGAGGCGCTATCATCACCTCTGAATTCACGCATTAGGCGAGCGGAATGAAGAGGAAAATTGCGCTGTTTAAGCTCTGAAAAGATTTGTTCAACAGCTGGCGCAATAACATCAAGCACGATCATATTGCCCTGTTGCGTTTCCCCTTTGAAATTAATGAAAGCGAAATCCACTTTGGATAGCCGCTCACAACCAACGGGCGCACCACTACTCAAGACATTGTTCTTTTTCATCATGTCGCATTGCCATTGAGATATAGGGGCAACTTGGGCGTTACTCACAGCACTGAGCACAGTGGCCAGATAGCCGACAATAAAACGTTTCATATCAGAGACTCAAAAAAATAGGAGTGGAAATCAACAGGGATTGAAAAATAACACATTAAACAAAACTAAACGCACGCTTTGTTAGCGCGTTTTGTCCCAATAGACAATCTCTCGAACTCGTCCGTTCTGATCCTTATCCGCCTTTCCGCCAATATCAGAAAATTCAGGCAAGCACGACAATGTTGGAGCGTGATACGCAATCAACATCAATATGAATGCGTCATAAATATCGTCTATCGCAACGTCTTTACGCTTGGTATTTGAAACGGCCAACGACAAGCCGTCACACCATTGAGGGGCGAGTTGCTGAATAATAGAAAGCCGTTCCTCTTTGCCTTCTTGCGTTCGTTTGGAAAACGTCAGCGGTTCACCTTTCAATGCTGCAAACACCACCTCAGGATGTGATTCCCTTATCGAAAGGCTTGAGTGAGATTCAATGAGTTCATCAAGCTCGCGAATCTTGGGCACAATTCCCCAACTCTGTTTAGAAAACTTCTTATCAAGCTGCTCAACATTAGCACTGCACGCCGCAATGTAATCGGTTTGGTAAACCGCCTCTCGACACGGAACAGGAAACACGGAAGAGCCACGTTTGCTGGTGAGGAAACGTCTTGCTGCTTTATCGCATAATCTATCTGGAGTCAGTGAATCGCTAAAGCCAATCGGCATATCGATTAATGTTGTTGATCCCGTAAGATCATCAACCAGCTCTTCGAGGGTCTTCACCACCTTGAACTCAGGTGTTTCATTGCCAGAGACAATCCAAGCGATCCAACCCGCCTTGCAGCCATCAATTCCGATGTATTTCATCGTTTACTCTACCGTTACTCAAAGGATTAAATTAGAGGGTAAATTGCGATCAGTGCCACTCATTGATTAATAGTCGGCTTTTCACACCGCGTACCTGCAAACCCATAGCGTCAAACACCTCTTCGAAATCTCGACACTGTAATGGAATATTGGGTAAAGAAAGAGCCGCTTCCGAAAAGAACTGTTGTTCAAAATGAGCGGAATCGTTCCACGCCAATTGCCACCATTCGAGAATACGAGGCTTAGACGCACGAAGTTTTTCAGCGGTAGGAACTTTGTCACTTTTGCTTAGATTCTCTTTGCTTGTGGTGGGAAAGAGGTTCCACTTGTCGTTATTCGGCCAATAAGCAAAAGGCAGACAGTGATCAACGTGATACTCGTTTTTTAATGATTTTCCACTCCAAACACTGACAATGTCTGCCTGATCAGCTCTAAGCTGTTCAACTCTTTTGCGTACATCACGAGTATCATGGTTTCGGTCAATCCAGACTAAACAGTCGTGATAGGTCTGTAGTGATATGTTGCGCTGTCGATTTAACTCAAAACGCTGCATCTCCATCACCCATTGATTCACCACCAGCGGTTCAATCCAAGAGTGGTAAATTCTAAAGCACTCCCACAGGCTTTCATCGAGAGTGAAATAGCCAAAGCTTTCTAGGAACTCACAATCAATGACCAGCGATTCTCGGCTCTTACGTCGCTGCTGAGGTGGGAGTATCTCAAACAGCTTATTCTCTTTAGAGCCATGATAAATAAAGGTCACTGGACCCGATTTAATAGTACTGATCGTTTGTGAAAACAGCTTCTGCAATGCTTTGGCTTCCTCGCCTAAAAACATAGTACCAATAGCTAGATCATCGGCACTAAGATGCTTTAGTTTGTTCCAACCATCCGTTTTTACAAATCCGAGGCCTTTACTCGTGTTGCTATTTTGCTGAATCCCAGCGCCTTCTATATCGATATCAATCAAGCGCTTAAACTGCCTAACCCAATACAGAGCGACCAAGCCCAATGGTAGAGAAATTTTCCCATCAGTTCGATCAATCACAGCGCCTGAATGAGCATCCGCAATTCGCAGTAATGTTCTCAACAAAGCCAACTTGTATGTGGCCGACTTGTTGTCATTCACAATAATGTGGCGCACCTTGTTCAAGTCACCGGAGCCATCGTCTGGCAATGTCATCACCACGGTTTGCCACCACACTTCATTGCGGTTCAACCTATCTTGGCTATCATCAACATGACGAACCAACAAGGCGCTGTTTTTTGATAAACGCTCGAGCTCTTCAACTGAGACTTCATAGCCTTGTCGACTGTCTTGAAACTCCCCATGACGCAGAGTGATCACCAGTTTGCCATTTGGAGCTAGCAAGTTAGACAATTTTCTAAATGCACGCTCTCGATGAGACGGAGCGAGATGCATCCAAACCGCACTCACCAATATCAACTCAAAACGCATTCCGAGGTTTTCAGTGCGGCTAAGCGAGGGGAGTGAATCATCAATCCAGGTAACACTTGGGCCTGTATATTTCGAGCCTTGTTCGCGTAATGAAGCACTTGGTTCTATCGCAATAACATCAGCTCCGGCTTTGTGCATCCATAGCGCATCACGACCGCTCCCTGCACCGATATCTAGTACTTTATCGCCCTCTAAAGGCCAGTAAGCTTGCCAGCTTTTATGTACCGTCTCGAACGTAACTGAGTTGTACTGCTGGCAAAGTGTGTGAGCATTTTTATCGTAAAATGGAATCGATGAGGACATATGCGTTATTGGAGTAAGGAGTCTATCTCAATAGTAATGGGGAGCTTGGGCGATTGCTAGCAGCTCATGTAAGTTCAGCCACACCAATCAACATTTATCGTTAGTGACTGTTTTATATCAATATCTACCTAATGAGCTCATCAGGCGAGTCACATCATGAATCAGTTTCGTCAGCAAAACAAAAACAAACAAGGTGCAAGCTGACGTGCGAACAGAGATAATTGTTTGAAGATGATTAACTCGCCTAAAGCACCTAGCCGATAAAGACTAATGAACACATACTCACACATAGATACCCCATTCAACCTGCGCCACACCTGTTGGTTTTGTGGTGAACCTTCCAGTAACCTTGTTGAATTCCCTAAGACAGCGCAGGCTGTTGCCAAGATTGGCCATTCACCGATAGCACTGCCGGCTTGTAATGAGTGTGCGAGAATTAACTATTCAAAGAATCTGACCTCAATTTGGTCTGTGCGCGATCAGATAAAACACACTCTGATAGACAAGTACGCTAAGCACCTTGGCATCGGTGAGAACTGGACAGAGCAAGAACTTATTGATTCTGATTTCTCGGGCTCGACACTTGGCGGGTTTGGGCGCAGCGCGTGGAAAATGTATCAAATCGCCAAGCAACGCGTTGATTATAAAGGCTGGCCTTTGTCGGTTGATGACATCCCACTTGAGGTATACGACGAAACCAGTGGCTTTGAGTTTGACGGTACTCGTTATGCCTCAATCAATTCGTGTATAGACTATTTCACCAAGGCTGCAAGCGTAGACAAAGAGCTGTTGTCGCAGCTTGTCGACATCGTTTCATCAGACCGATTTAGCTACGCACTGCGAATCGCTAAGCTGAACAAAAGTGTCTCTAATACCAAGCGCTCGGAGATCGTCGAAGAGGTACTACAACAAGAGTCTGAACAAGAAGAGATACTGCTTGAGCAAGCTAATTCAATGTTTAACCCAAACGTCGAAGAGGTGAATATTTCAGGCTCAGTTGCGCCTGTATTTGCCATTCAATGGGCGTTAGCTAACAAGGTTGAAGATTTGGCCCACCTATGTGCGCTCGAAGATGAGTATTTCGACTATTTCGAACACCTCGGCGGCCCTGCAGCTTTCATGTCTTATAACGGCCTACAACTCTACTTGGAATCGCGTCAAGATCCTGAATGGGTAGAAAAATCGGATCCAAATAAACAGTATTGGTGATCATGAGCCATTACTGGTGAACACGTGTAAGCTCGATAAGTGTGTCAAATGCCCATTGTTAGTCCTTGTTTTATATAAAGATCTAAAAATAGCCCCCTAACACAGTTAATTGTTGCAATTCGGTTAAATAGAGTGAAAACTTCAAGCATCTAAAACTATTTAATCACTGCCATCTGTGGTGAGTAAGGAGTGAATTGTGCTTGCTGTTCTTCGTATTATTTTGGCTACGGTGTTTATTATTCTCACCACTCTATGTGCTTTTGTTTACTGCTTGTTTAGCCCCAAGAACCCCAAGCATGTGTACGTTTTCTGTCGTTGGTTCAACCAACTCCAAAAGATCATCGGTGTAAAACTGGTGCAGCGCGGCCTCGACAATGCCCCGACACCAGAAAACAGCGTCTACATCTCTAACCACCAAAGCATATTGGACTTTGTGACCGACCCAGGAATGCTAAGACCACGCACTGTTTCATTGGGCAAACGCGATTTGTTGTACGTGCCTTTCTTTGGTCTGCTGTATTGGATCACCGGTAACATCATGATTAACCGTGAAGACAAGTCCAAAGCACGCGATACCATCAAACAAGTGGCGGAAGCGATTCATCAGAGAGATCTATCTGTTTGGGTTTACCCTGAAGGAACCCGTAGTAAAGGACGTGGATTACTGCCATTCAAAACAGGCGCTTTCCGAATGGCGATTGAAGCTGGTGTGCCTATCACCCCGATGTGTACCAGCACCACACACAATAAGATCGACTTAAATCGATTAAACAACGGTATTGCGATTACCGAGATGCTGGAACCTATCGATGTATCCGGATACAAGCTCAGCGATGCAAGGGAGTTGGCCAATCGCTGTCACGCACTCATGGCAGAGAAAATAGCAGAGCTTGATGCCGAAGTGGCTCGTTTAGAGGCGCAGCAAAACCCAGAGTTGGATTCAGACCGCTCTTCTACGAACTAACTCACAACGAACCCACTGAGTTATCGCTCAATTATTTAAAAAGATACTCAACGATCGCAACTCTCATTGTTCTTGTTTTACTTACTGGCGCTTACCCGCAAAATAAAAACAGGCGTTAACGGCTTTATAGAGCAATGGGAGTAAACGATGGAAGTGATTCACCATGGCGGCAAACATACTGTCACAGGATCTTGTCACGAATTAAGAGATTCAGGCCAAGCGGTACTCATCGATTGTGGCCTGTTTCAAGGTTTAGATCTTCAAGGTAAAAAGCTTCAAGGTGCGGACACCCACCCTCTCGATATTGAATTTGAAACATCCCACCTCAACGCTCTGCTGCTGACTCATACTCACATTGATCATATTGGCCGATTACCTTGGTTACTCGCCAGTGGGTTTAACCAACCGATTTATTGCACGCAAGCCACCGCTGAACTCGCCCCTTTAATGATTGAGGATGGCTTAAAGCTGCAAGGACTCAGTAATAAACAGTCGAAGCTGATACTCAAAAAGATTCATTCGTTAATTGCTCCCAAGCCTTACGGGGAATGGTTTCCAATCACGTCTAAACAGCAAAAAAACGGAAAGGATCATCATAGGCCAAATACTTTGCATGCCCGCTTTCAACCCGCTGGGCACATCTTAGGTTCTGCCTATATCGAGATTAAATTACCCAACCAAGAGGTGGTAGTCTTCTCTGGCGATTTGGGCCCAAGTAACACACCACTACTGCCCGATCCTAAGCCACCACAACAAGCCGACTATCTGTTTATCGAATCCACTTATGGCACCAGTACACATGATGATATTGCGACACGAGCAGAGCGCCTCAAAAGCATCATAGATCGTTCGCTACTTGATGGGGGTGTCATCCTAATTCCGGCCTTCAGTATCGGTCGAACACAAGAGTTGCTATTTGATATCGAACACCTGATCTTTGAGCATCAGCTCAGCGCCGATATTCCTATCATCCTCGATTCTCCTATGGCAGAGAAAGTGACACGTTCCTATCGACGCTTTAAAGAACTCTGGGGACAAGAAGCAAAGCAACGGCTAGAACTGAAACGTCACCCACTCGCTTTTGAGCAGTGCATTACTGTTGATGGGCATAGAATGCACAAGAAAATCGTTAATCGCCTTAAGTCGACAGGTGAACCCGCGATTGTGGTCGCAGCTTCTGGAATGTGTCAGGGCGGCAGGATCATGAACTACTTATCCGCCTTGCTTCCCGATAAACGAACTGATGTAATTTTAGCTGGCTATCAAGCGCACGGAACGCTCGGACGAGAGCTGCAACAAGGCGAAATGCAGGTTTCTATTGATAACAAAGACGTTGAGGTTAATGCTCAAATTCATGGCATGTCTGGCTATTCTGCTCATGCTGATAAAGAGGATCTCTACCGATTTATAGAGGGTATCGCGACTCCACCGAAAGAGGTGCATTTGATTCACGGCGAGCCAAATACTCAGTCGGAGTTCGCTCAAGAATTACAAGAGCGAGGGTTCGTAGTTGTTTGAAACAGTCATCAAACTAACAACTTTCACTAAGTAATTCTTAAAGCCGCAATTATCGAATCTTCAAAAAACACAGTTTCTTGCATCTGCTAGATCATACGATGCAGGTGATAGATTCCAATCTACTTATCCCCCCCCCCCTATATCAGCCGTTTATGCTAGCGGCTTTACACGCTGCTTTTTTTTAATTTCGTATTTTATTCGCATCTCAAATACCCCTTTTTGTATTAATCACTATTTATTCACTTTGCAAAACACCAGAAGGCAAAACTAGTTGCATATCAAGTTAAATGAAACGATTATCGAATTAGCACTAAGCATTAACAAACCCCCTCTATAACTTGCTTTATGTCACAGTAATCCTAATGCGCAGTTAAATAATTTAACACTTGGGTTACAAGTGAAGTATTGTGTTGTTCGAAAAACAATCATAAGCAAAACTAACAGGGAAAATACTCATGCAGTCATTCGTTGATTTTTTGAATGGAATAATCTGGAGCCCAGTACTTATCTACCTATGTTTAGGTGCAGGTTTGTTCTACTCCATCATGACTCGATTTGTTCAAATCCGTCACTTCTTTGAAATGTGGCGCTTGCTACTATCAGGTAAAAGCTCATCAAAAGGCATCTCGTCTTTCCAAGCTCTAGCCGTTTCGCTATCTGGCCGTGTCGGTACCGGTAACATTGCTGGTGTTGCTGCCGCTATCGGTTTCGGTGGCCCAGGTGCAGTATTCTGGATGTGGGTTGTAGCCTTCTTTGGCGCCGCAACTGCTTACGCAGAATCTACGCTAGCGCAAATCTACAAAGAAGAAGACGAAGGCCAGTTCCGTGGTGGTCCGGCTTACTACATTGAAAAAGCAATGGGTCAGAAGTGGTACGCATGGATCTTCGCTATCGCGACTATTTTTGCATGTGGCATTTTGCTTCCAGGTGTTCAGTCAAACAGTATTGGTAATGCTGTAGAAGCTGCATTTGGCTCAGGTGATATGATTGAAACAGCTGTCGGTACATTCAGTTTCGCTAAAATTTTCACCGGTACTGTTGTTGCTATCATCCTTGCTTTCATCATCTTTGGTGGTGTTAAACGTATTGCGAACTTCACACAAATCGTTGTTCCTTTCATGGCATTGGCGTACATCATCATCGCGTTCGTTATCATTCTGCTAAACATCAGCCAAGTGCCAACTGTTTTCGCAATGATTGTTGGTGATGCATTCACACCTATGGCTGGCTTCGGTGCTGCAATTGGTTGGGGTGTTAAGCGTGGTGTTTACTCAAACGAAGCGGGTCAAGGTACAGGTCCTCACGCGGCAGCAGCTGCAAGTGTTGATCACCCAGCTCAGCAAGGTTTGGTACAAGCGTTTTCTATCTACATCGATACTCTTCTAGTATGTTCTGCTACAGCGTTCATGATCATCATCACTGGTGCTTACAACGTTCACGGCGGCGCAGAAGGTGTGTTCCTTGTTCAGAACTTAGCAGCAAACGTTGGTGCGAATGGTCCTGTATTTACACAGCTTGCTATTGAAAGTGCACTACCAGGCATTGGTAAGCCATTCATCGCATTTGCTCTGTTCTTCTTCGCATTTACAACGATTCTTGCTTACTACTACATCGCAGAAACGAATATTGCTTACCTACGTCGTACCATCAAGATCCCTGGCATGATGTTCGTACTTAAGCTTGTTCTTATCACTGCAGTTTTCTATGGCACAGTTAAAACAGCTAACCTTGCATGGGCAATGGGTGATGTTGGTGTTGGCTTGATGGCATGGTTAAACATCGTGGGTATTCTGATCATCTTCTTCATGTCTAAGCCTGCGCTTAAAGCTCTAGCTGACTACGAAGAACAGCAGAAACAAGGCGTAACTGAGTACACGTTCAACCCTGTAAAACTAGGCATTAAAGGTGCTACTTACTGGGAAGAGAAGTACAAACGTAAAACAGGCAAGTCTCCTGAAACAGAAGCTGCAGACACTAAACCTGTAGAGCAACCTTCAGCTTAAGCTTGTGCCTTAACAAATGGATTGCTTTAGCAAATAGCTCGCTTTAACTCGCGCTATTAATAACGCATAAAAAAGGGGTTAGCCATTTCGGCTAACCCCTTTTGTTTTATTCATAACCAATAAACGGCTTATAACAAACTAACTGTTCCCGAGTTAGAGTATTAAGCAGCGATTTCTTGTGTTGCCAGTTGAGGTGCTTTTTTCTCACCAATAGGCAGAACTGTGCGGCCGTATTCGTTGTTGATTACTTGTGCCATTGCAAAGTAGATAGCTGAAGCGCCACAGAAGATACCTTCAAAACCAGCGATAGTGCCGATCAGTTCGCTACCAGTGAAATCACGAGCTGCAAGTAGGAAGAACAAGATAGTTAGTGAACCGAATACTACTTGCTTCGCTACTGGGTAGCATAGAGAACCGATGAACATGAAGCCAGTGAAGATGCCCCATAGAAGTAGGTACCAACCCATGAATGCAGCAGGGCTTGCTGGTAGGCCCATGTAAGGCATTACGATTAAACCAACCAAAGACAACCAGAATAGGCCGTAAGAAGTAAACGCAGTTGTACCGAACGTGTCACCACGTTTGAAACACATTGTGCCCACGATAACTTGGCTCAAACCACCGTAAAAAATACCCATAGCAAGAATCATTGAATCGATTGGAAAGAAACCTGCGTTGTGGATATTAAGAAGAATAGTGGTCATACCGAAACCCATTAAGCCTAGTGGCGCTGGGTTAGCTAGTTTGGTCGACATTGCGAATTTACCTTATTAAAGTGGTTGATTAAAAAAAATCGATAAAATTTGTAAGAAAATTTTAATCTATAAACCGCTCAACTAGGTAATCCAGTTATCGAAAACTAAGATTGTGTAAATGATCTTATTGAAAATTGGTTTCATAACGAGCCGAATCAATTCACAGAAACTATCAATGAGCAGGTTCCCTATCGCGCTATAAAAAAGATGCGAGTAACGAGATGCGAGATGCGAAAAGAGTCTTTAGATTCGAGTAAGCGGGATACGAAGAGCGTGTTGAGATTGAAGTTAGTAATATGCATATGAAAAAGTTGCGGGTAACGAGATTCGGGATGCGACAAGAGTCTTTAAATTTGAGTAAGCGCCCCCTTAATAGCAAACGTAGGCAACAGAGAGCGAGCTTTTCGTTACTCGTTTACTCGCATCCCGTATCTATTCATTAAATCTCGTCCCTACTTGGACATCTTAAATTACGCTTGTTGTGTTTTAGACTCAGACACTTGAGATTGAACGTCTGAAGAAGCGTTTTTACTCGCATCGCGCTTAGCTAACAGAGTCACAAGGATAAGCTGAGCAACAAGAGCGCCCAACACAACCAATGCACTTCCCGTAAAGCCTGCGAGTACAAAACTAATCAGAGCAATAGAGCCATTCATCAATGCATAAGGCAGCTGTGTCTTAAAGTGCTCAAACTGGTCACACCCGGCACCTGTTGAAGAAAGAATCGTGGTTTCAGAGATCGGTGAGCAGTGATCACCAAACAAGCCACCCGATAACACGGCACCAATTGCGACGAGTAGCGGAGCATCTATTGCAATCGCGGTTGGAATAACCAATGGCATCATTATCGCGAAGGTTCCCCACGATGAGCCCGTTGCGAATGAAATAATAGCCGATAACAAAAAAGCGACCGCAGGTACTAACCAGTATGGGAAACCGCTCTGTGCTTGTTCAGCAATATAAGCCGCTGCTCCTAACTCTTTACCGACAGTACTTAACGCCCAAGCCAGTACCAAGATTATTGCCACTGGCATCATGTTTCCCATGCCTTTTAGGTACACAGAAACGCCATCCGACAGTTTTCTCACGCCGTAGTAAGCCATCAGCGAGATCAAGGTAATCGCGGCAAAGAAATAAGCCGAAGATAATGCCGCTCTGAATGATGAGCCTGCGACCTTTTGGAATGGAAAGCCTTGTGGAACCAACATGGCGCACAACACCACCAACATCACTAACAATGGTGCCCAGACAAAAGAAGCCTTTGCATTTTTATGCGAGAACGCATTGAGTGATTCGTTATTCACGCCAGAGTTAATCCCCGCTTGGCAATCACGCTCGGCTTTTGCCATTGGTCCAAAGTCTAAACCTTTAACGGACACGAGCGGAACGATGAAAATCGCGAGAAATGCGTAGAACTGGAAAGGAATCGCACCGATGAAGGCATCCCAGTCAGACATGTTGACATTCAAAGCCGTAAACTCTTTTTGAATCAGACTCATGATGTAAACACCCCAGCCGATAAAAGGGATAAGGATTGCGACTGGTGATGACGTAGAATCGATGATGAATGCTAGCTTCTGTCTTGAAAGTTTTAGTTTATCGAAAAGAGGACGAAAAACAGGGCCAACAATTAGCGGAGTACCTAAGTCTGAGAAAAATATAACGATTCCACCCAGCCATGCTGACAATTGAGCTTGGCATTTATTGCTTACCCACTGAGTCACTCGCTTTGCAAACGCGACGCCGCCACCGGACTTTTCCATCAAAGCGACAAAACCACCGATGAACACCAACAGCATAATCACACCTGCGTTGTAGCTATCCGTAAGCTGTGGTACTAGGTAGCCTTTGACCATGGTTCCAAAGGTATCAAGAGGATTTAGTTCACTAAACATTCCGGTGAGCATAGCTACACCACTGAGTACGCCAGCAAAAAGGCCAATCACTACATTCCTTGTCGCCAACGACAACACCAAAGTAATCACAATGGGGATGAGTGACGTGATATCTGTCTGTTCCATAGGTAAACCTTAACCCTAAAATAAAGAATAAGTATAATTTAAAAGTGAATATAAATTCACACTCAACATTTGTACAGGACTTTATTCTCTAAATGGAAAATTAGCATTCAGCTAAGAAGTTTTGCGTTAGATAATCGAGGAACGCAGAGCAGAAACGCAAAAGCCGAAAGCAATCACTTTCGGCTTTGATTCGTCAGTTGAGGTACTTAATTAGCTGAGTAATTATTGACAGCTGATTTCATCCCAGAACCAATTCGATTGAACTGGGCTTTCCCAGACGCCAGGGCCGTTTTTAGCCACGAAGCACTTACCGTTATGCGTCACTTTATCGCCATTACTCACTTGGCTAACGCCAGCTTGCCATGTGATAAACACAGATGGGTCAACAACCACTGGTGGCTCGGTAACTGGCGGTTCAACTGGTGTTGGGTCTACCGGAGCAGGATCGACAGGCACAGGATCAACAGGAGCTGGATCAGTAACAACCGGCGGTGTTGGCTCTCCGCCAACCAATTTCCAAGGGCCACCATTGGCAGGGTCATCCCCTTGTGTCCACCATTTCGCTTCATAGGTTGCGCCGTTGTGAGTCACTTGGTCGCCTGCATTGTAAACCTTAGTCGCACTCCAACCATTACCACCGGGATCAGTACCTGGGTCTACCGGATCAAGCTTATCGACCACTTTCACTTCCGGCCAGCTTGCATGAGAGCCATAGAAATTGGTCACACACTTCTCGTAATCGCCCGCCACCAGCGCGGAATAAGCAGTTTGGAAACCAACCAACTCGCACTCAAATGAATACCCTTCTGGGCGATCTGCGTAGTATTTCCAGTTGCCATCCCAGTTGGTGTACAACACATCAGTCGCGCCGTTGAGGTTCAAGCTTCCGTAAGGTGTTTGCTGCCAACATGTATTGGCTTCATCCGCTTCTACAGGAATTTCATAGTGAGCCGCTAACCCTTCCCAGTAACGAATACGGTTGACTGGTTGGCCCTTGTCTTTATTCTGTTCACCACACTCAATACCACCGTTGATCACGTTGATTGTGGTACCAAAGCCATAACCAATACCCGCATCCAGTTCACGTTGAGATGGTGTCCATGTACGGTCAATGACATGCAGCATGGCTGGCTTAGGTGCTTGTGGTGTTAAGAAGAACCAAATAGCTGAAGCTAAATTCAACCAAGAGTCCGCCACCAAGCCCGGATTGTTGAGAAGCACCGTCGCGTCACCATCAAACATCACCTCAGAGAAGGCACCGTAGTTAAAGTGGTAAGAAAGCTGTTTAGCACCACGACCGAAGTAGCCCTGCCCCGCGGCACATGGCCAACGTGCATTTTGCCAATCGTTCTGACCACAACCCGTGGTGTAACCTTCTTGCCCTTCAGACCACCCCATTTCACGAACATGCACCAGCGCTTGCTGCCACTCTTCTAGAGCTAATGGGTTATCTGAGGTGTTGTCTATCGCGATGTGACCGCCCGTCTCTTGAGAGAAGTGAGCAAAAGCGGTGATGATGGATTTCTTACAGATAGCATCAGAATCACGGCCATCAGTGTACTCTCCACAGAACGCAGGGAATTTACCAATCGCACGTAAGAAACGAGTGTAAGTGTATTCTGGTGCAGCCATCTGAGTAAGAAAATCCCATTCAGATTGAGGGAATACACGCTCAACCCGCTTTACGTTTTCAGGGTTGGAAGATAAACCGGGTTCAATCGCCTCAACGATGGTGTTCGAACGAGTTTGTAGAGCCTGTGACCAGATCGCATACATAGGGTCCGACGTTTTTGCTTGTTCAGCAGCTTGTAATGCCGACTTTTCAACAAGGTAACCATTCGGGTTTTGCGGATCAGGTTGAATGTTCAAAGACGCATGACTTTGCGCTGCCAAGGTGCAGCCCAGTACTGTCGCCAAATATTTGATTTTTAACATGATGGATTCTCTTATCTGTCCTTAATAAGTCCATCAAAGAGTATGCGGCGCGTGAGAAATGGCCTAGCTGTTGCTGTGTGAATTTATAAAAAGTGCGAGTGATATTTTTGATATATAGCTCAACACAACAAAGCGTCTCATAGTTTCTTGAGCTGATATCTAGTTTCCAACTCATTTGGTTTCTAGGCATTGTTCATTTGATTTCTAGGTATGGCTCATAAGCCTTTAATGCTATGAATCAATATAATGAATCGAAAAGAAAAAAGCCCCGAACTGAGTTCGAGGCTTAAGATCTTAATCAACGCTGGTTAAATCTCTAAGAGATTATTCCCACTCGATAGTTGCCGGTGGCTTACCAGAAATATCGTAAACAACACGTGAAATGCCGTTAACTTCGTTGATAATACGGTTAGAAACCTTACCTAGGAAGTCGTATGGTAGGTGTGCCCAGTGAGCAGTCATGAAGTCGATAGTTTCTACAGCACGTAGAGATACAACCCAATCGTACTTACGGCCATCGCCCATTACGCCAACTGAACGTACTGGTAGGAATACCGTGAATGCTTGAGATACTTTGTGGTAAAGGTCAGCAGCGTGAAGCTCTTCAATGAAGATTGCATCAGCACGACGCAGTAAATCACAGTACTCTTTCTTCACTTCGCCAAGTACACGAACACCTAGACCTGGACCTGGGAATGGGTGGCGGTAAAGCATGTTGTATGGAAGACCAAGCTCTAGACCGATCTTACGTACTTCATCTTTGAATAGCTCACGTAGAGGCTCAACAAGGCCCATTTCCATATCATCAGGAAGACCACCAACGTTGTGGTGAGATTTGATTACGTGTGCTTTACCTGTCTTAGATGCAGCAGACTCGATTACGTCTGGGTAGATAGTACCTTGAGCAAGCCATTTAGCATTCTTCAGTTTCTTAGACTCTTCATCGAAGATATCTACGAATACGTGACCGATGATCTTACGCTTAGCTTCTGGTTCAGCTTCGCCTTCAAGAGCGTCAAGGAAGCGTTGCTCAGCATCTACTTTGATGATGTTTAGACCAAACTTGTTGCCGAACATCTCCATAACCTGCTCAGCTTCGTTCAAACGAAGAAGGCCGTTATCTACAAATACACATGTTAGTTTGTCGCCGATAGCGCGGTGAGCAAGCATTGCAACTACAGATGAATCAACACCACCAGAAAGACCAAGGATAACTTCGTCGTCACCTACTTGTTCTTTAATACGTGCAACTGCATCTTCAATGATTGAAGCTGAAGTCCACAGACCTTCACAACCACATGCGTTAAGAACGAAGTTCTCTAGCATTTTTAGGCCGTTCTTAGTGTGTGTTACTTCTGGGTGGAATTGTACGCCGTAGTACTTCTTCTCTTCGTTTGCCATTGCAGCGTATGGGCAAGTGTCTGTTTCAGCGATCTTTGTGAAATCAGCTGGGATCTCAACCACTTTATCGCCGTGGCTCATCCAAACATCTTGAGTAGACTCAAGGTCTGCGAAAAGTGCAGACTCACCAGTAACTTGTACTGCAGCGTAACCGAACTCGCGCTCAGTAGACGTTGCTACTTTACCGCCAAGTTGCTCAGCCATAGTTTGCATGCCGTAGCAGATACCGAATACAGGAACACCTGAATCAAATACGTACTGAGGTGCACGTGGAGAGTTCTCTTCCGTTACACTTTCAGGGCCACCAGATAGGATGATGCCGTCTGGATTGAATTCACGAATATCCGCTTCTTCTACGTCCCAGCTCCAAAGTTCACAGTAAACACCGATCTCACGAATACGACGAGCTACTAGCTGTGTGTATTGAGAACCGAAGTCCAGAATTAGAATACGTTGGTCATGAATATTTTTAGTCATTGTAAGCAGTCTTATTGGCTATGTGATAAAACGGAGGCGAGTTTACTCACCTCTGATTAACTCTTCAAGAAATAAAGCAAACGTTTTCGTTGGTTATCTGTAACCTCGTGTTTTGAGAAAATCAGAATTTCAGCAAAACAGGCGGTAGATATAATACCAATCACAGTAAGTAAGTGTTCAGTAGTAGCGCTGGAAAAAGCTTGAGAA
The DNA here is from genome assembly GCF_041439075.1 of Vibrio sp. FF145. Classification (NCBI taxonomy): domain Bacteria; kingdom Pseudomonadati; phylum Pseudomonadota; class Gammaproteobacteria; order Vibrionales; family Vibrionaceae; genus Vibrio; species Vibrio sp. FF145. Next base: position 56,294 of record NZ_JBGONH010000019.1, on the reverse strand, counting down.
CAAGGCTGCTCTATTCAACAAAGAGTTCTGATAAGTAGTTATTCTACAATCAGAAATTCTAACGAAGTTATCGAGGTTTTTAACAAGCTAGGATGACCAGTTATTTACTACGATTGGTATAATAATGTGCCGACTCAATCAGCACATTATTCAAACGTTTGGACGTATTATTAACCTAAACGGTAGTTAGGTGCTTCTTTCGTGATTTGAACATCGTGTACGTGAGACTCTTTCATGCCCGCACCAGAGATACGAACAAACTCAGCTTTAGTACGCATGTCTTCAACAGTTGCAGAACCCGTAAGGCCCATGCTTGAGCGTAGACCGCCCATCTGTTGGTGAACGATCTCTTTTAGACGACCTTTGTATGCGATACGACCTTCAATACCTTCTGGAACAAGCTTGTCTGCAGCGTTGTCAGATTGGAAGTAACGGTCAGAAGAACCTTGAGACATAGCGCCAAGAGAACCCATACCACGGTAAGACTTGTAAGAACGACCGTTGTAAAGGATAACTTCACCTGGAGCTTCTTCAGTACCAGCGAACATTGAACCAACCATCACACAAGATGCGCCAGCAACGATAGCTTTACAGATATCGCCAGAGAAGCGGATACCGCCATCTGCGATTACTGGAATACCGTATTCGTTAGCGACTTCAGCTGCATCTGCGATTGCTGTCACTTGAGGAACACCAACACCAGTAACGATACGAGTCGTACAGATTGAACCAGGGCCGATACCTACTTTAACCGCACTAACACCAGCTTCGATAAGAGCACGAGCGCCAGCGCCAGTTGCTACGTTACCACCGATGATTTGTAGATCAGGGTATGCAGCGCGAGTTTCGCGGATACGGTTAAGTACGCCTTCAGAGTGACCGTGTGAAGAGTCGATAAGTAGAACGTCTACGCCAGCTTCAACTAGAGCAGCAACGCGCTCTTCGTTACCAGCACCAGCACCAACAGCTGCACCTACACGTAGGCTGCCGCGCTCATCTTTACAAGCGTTTGGTTTACGTTCTGCTTTGTGGAAATCTTTTGCAGTGATCATTCCAGTTAGTTGGAAGTCATCATTTACAACAAGAACTTTTTCAACACGCGCTTCATGCATTTTCTCTTGAACTTCTTCACGAGTTGCACCTTCTTTAACAGAAGCAAGGCGAGCTTTAGGCGTCATTACTACATCAACTTTCTTAGAAAGGTCAGTAACAAAGCGAACGTCACGGCCAGTAATAATACCAACAAGTTCGTTTGTTTCAGTAACAACAGGGAAACCGGCAAAGCCGTGTTTTTCAGTTAGGGCTACAACATCAGCGATTGTCGCGTCAGGGTTTACAGTTACTGGGTGAGAAACCACACCTGCTTCGTAAATTTTAACCTGGCGAACCATTTCAGCTTGCTGTTCAATAGACATGTTCTTATGAATGAAGCCTATTCCGCCTTCTTGTGCCAGTGCAATCGCTAGGCGAGCTTCTGTCACAGTATCCATCGATGCAGAGATCATTGGGATGTTTAGGGAAATATTCTTCGTCAGCTGAGTGCGAAGATCAGCTGTATTAGGGAGAACGGTGGAGTGTGCTGGCACTAGCAGTACGTCGTCGAATGTCAGCGCTTCTTTGGCAATTCTTAGCATTTGCAATATCTCACAATAATAGGAGTAAAAAGAAACAATCCAATCTCATCGTTTCGCCTAATGAGGGCAGCCAATTAAGGAAAATCAAACTGCATTTGGATTAGATATTGCGGACGGATTATACGGCCAACGAAATCGCTTGGCTACACATTTTTGTATTTTTAATTTGCATTTACCCCCTTGCTATGTATTATATTTCCGCTATCTTCCATACTCACGCCCTGTGAGATTCCAAGAAAGACCTTCCTTCAAGGAAAGATAGTGCTTCTATGACTAATCCAAACATCTTTACTGTTTCTCGCCTCAACTCAGAGGTTCGTCTCCTATTAGAAAACGAAATGGGAATAGTCTGGCTCGTTGGTGAAATATCAAACTTCTCTGCACCTGTATCTGGTCACTGGTACCTCACGCTTAAAGACTCTCGCGCTCAAGTTAAGTGCGCCATGTTTCGTGGCAATAACCGCCGAGTCACTTTTAAGCCTCAGAACGGTAATCAAGTGTTAGTCAAAGCTCGCCTGTCGCTTTATGAGCCACGCGGTGACTACCAACTGATCATCGAAAGCATGCAGCCAGAGGGTGACGGTAAACTTCAGCAAGAGTTTGAAAAGCTTAAGATGAACTTGGCGGCGGAAGGCTTATTTGCTCAGTCCAGTAAGCAAGCTCTTCCTGAACATCCAAAACGCGTTGGCGTCATCACCTCTAAAACCGGTGCAGCACTGTTTGATATTCTTGATGTCCTCAAAAGACGCGATCCTTCATTGCCTGTTGTGGTTTACCCGACCATGGTTCAAGGCGAAGAGGCGGCAATTCAGATTGCTCAGGCGATTGGGCGTGCCAATGAGCGCAATGAGTGTGATGTGTTGATCGTGGGTCGTGGCGGCGGTTCGTTAGAAGACCTATGGTGTTTCAATAACGAGATCGTAGCTCGCACAATCGCTGCAAGCCAAATCCCGATTATCAGTGCAGTTGGCCACGAAGTTGATGTCACTATTGCGGATTTCGTCGCAGATATGCGCGCTCCAACACCATCAGCAGCCGCTGAATTGGTTAGCCGTGATAACAGCCATAAAGAACAAGCTTTTGCGTCTAAACGTGCTCGCTTAGTCAGTGCGATTCGTCATGTGTTAATCAAACAAGCGCAATCAACTCAAACATTGAAGTACCGCTTAGAGAAGCAACATCCTAGCTACCAACTGCAAAAGCAGAGTCAGCAGCTTGATGACCTAGATATGCGTTTGCGTCGTGGTATGACTCAATACCTAAAGCAGCATGCACAGCGTGTTGAACGTAAACAGCACCAACTTCAGCTGAACTCGCCAGTGAAACGCCTTGGTGAACAGAAACTGCATCTACAACGTTCAGAGCAAAAGCTATTGGATGCAATGGACAAGACATTACTAACTACTCGCCACCAACTAGCCATGGCTGCCGAGAAGTTAGAAACAGTAAGTCCATTAGCAACCCTAAAACGTGGCTACAGCATCACCCATTCAGCATCGAGTAAAACTGTATCATCCGTTAACGATATCGAAGTCGGTGAAGTGATCACCACCCAAATTGAAGACGGTGTGATTGAATCGAAAGTGACCACAAGAGTCGCTAAGAGCGAGTTCTAGGTTCATTAGATACAAAAAAGACCCAACACTTTGGTATTGAGTCTTTGGTATAACATCACCGATTGTCGTTCAAACCAAATAATTTAAGGCTATTCCGCTGGTTGGAATTCGAACTTTACTCTCGATTTAGATTTAAGCTCATTACACTCACCATTACAAAAATAGCTCGCTGCACCACAGGCTTGAAGCTTCTCAAGTTGGCTGCTGCACTCAGGACAAAACCCAACCTTAGTAAAGTGTGCCTGACAACTTTCACAGTGATACTTTCCATCCCAACCTAGCTCTGATTGGCACTTAGGGCAGATATTTTCACTCATTAGCATTTCCTAACTCACTACTTTTTTTACAATCTACTACTGCTAAGACTTAGCTTGCTTGATTTGGTACATGTTCTTATCAGCTTGTGCGATCAAGCCTTCCAATGACTCAGGATCTTTATCATAAGAAAGTCCAACGCTGACAGAAAACTGAGTGCCATCGATATAGAGCGCTTGTTCCAAGGTTCTTTCTAAGCTTCGATAAAAGTTCAGCACACTTTCTTGATCATCAAAGCAAGAGAACACGACAAACTCATCGCCCCCATAGCGCCCTATCTTGGCACAGGCAGTCGTTGCCTCATCAAGCACTTTTGCAACGGCTAACAACACATCATCACCAAAGCTGTGGCCAAACGTATCGTTTATTGACTTAAATTTATCGACATCAACAAACAGGCATGCCATCACTTTTTCAGTAAAACACCGGTTAGTTAACACCTGCTCGGCTTCTCTCAGCAATGCTCGGCGATTCAAACTGTGTGTTAGGGAGTCCCGATTGGCAAAAAAGTTGAGTTGATTCTCTAACTCATACTTCTCAAGCGCGACTGAATACAGAGAAGCCAATAACTCTAAGATCTCAAGTTCAAACTCATGAGGTTCAGAGATGTACTGACTGTAAATTGCGAAGGTACCTAATACGTGACCATGTGAAGAGATGATTGGCACTGACCAACATGCATGAAGATTGGCCTGATTGGTTAAGGCTAAGAAAGGAATCCAATTCGGGTGTGCATTAATATTGGAGACCATGACAGCTTTCTTAAGTGCCGCCGCTTCGCCACAAGAACCAATTCCGGCACCAACCCCCACCCCTTCTATCTGCTGGTTATAAAAATCAGGCAAGTTTGGAGCATATTCTAAATGTAATGTATTCGATTCGGGGTTTAGCAATAGGATAGAGGCCATCCTTTGACCAAAAATCTGCTCGGTGAGTTGAATGATCTTGCGATTTAATTCTTTGCGATCCAACCCAAGGGCAAGCTTTCGAAGCAAACTGTTTACTGCTCGGTGACCTTCTAATAAAAATTGTTGTTTCATTCACTAAAGCTTTCAATTATATGGTGGGAACAGCTTGTTCTTATGCAAGCCTATATACTGGTCAATATTAACACACTAAATTACCACAACACACCACCGAAGATCATAGGTTGATCTTTTGCTTTATCTACTTTGATCAGCGATCTACCCCAAAAAGAATATTTATATCACCACACACCGAAAGCATAAGTTACATATACTGCATTTCAATTTACAATGGAATATATGACTAGAAACAAACAAATAAAACCAACAATGCAGAACAATCTATTTTCGATCTTTAATTGAGATCATCGAGAGACACACGTCTGCATTTCGATATGTTGGTCATCTAATTGGGTTAACTTAACCGACAATGCCTTAAGTTCTGAAGTATTGTCGATGTGAGTACCACCACACGGAATAGACACTAAAGTCTCGTCATCTAGTTGCCATTCCCAGTAGCGAGAGTCTGTTAACGACTCACCTTCTAGTCTCATCGTTACAAGAGTCGATTCAGCAAGCCAGCCTGCAATCATCTGGTTGATATTGGCCTCAATGCCATCAAGGTTCGTTAGCATGTCAGCAACGTTCAGACCGCGTTTCTTCAATGTTTTACCTAAACGATACTTATCGGTACACAACTCTGGAGTCACAAAGCTAGTCACCTGTGCGTAGCTATTGAAGTCATAGCTGCCGAGTGGATCTTTTCTATCCGCATCTTTACGCCAGTAACTCTCAGCCAATACTTTATTCAAGGCTAAGAAGGCAATATGTCCGGCACTATGACCGCGGCTCAAACTGGCTTGGTGCTCTTTATCAACCGACAACTCAACTTCATCGCCAATTTTAATAATAGAAGCTGATACAGGTAGTTGGTGGACAACCACAAACGCCCACCCTTCCGTATCACGCTTAACAGGGATATCTGCTGCAATATAAAGATTTCCAGTAGATTGCTCTATTGCACCAACAAGGCAATCTTCAACAATATACTGTTCGCCACCTACGCTGACAAAACCTCGGTCTGCTGGGTGATCGGGCCAAATATGACTCACAGGGTGGAAAGGTGTCACGTCAGTGATCAAGTAAGTTTTGCTGTCGTCACTTTCAACGTACACTGCTTTTGCATTTAGCAGCCAAGTTTGATGACAAAATTGAGTGATGGTTGGTGTGATTGCTGACGCTGGTGTAATCAAATCGCTAGTGGTCATATCATTCTTCTTTTGGAATCTAGTCTAAGTCGCTAGCTGATAACGGAATCAAAGACGCGATTATCAGATAACGTGAATTTTACTTAAAAAAATACCCGAGACAGGCTCGGGTATCAAATCTATTGGAAAGGTTTACTTGCGACCTTTAACCATGCTCATCATACGTTTACGTTTACGTTCTTGAGAAATTGTCAGCTTGTTAGTCTTAGCTTCAAATGGGTTCTCGCTGTTCTGGAATTGAATGCGAATAGGTGTACCCATAATTTCTAGTGAACGACGGTAGTAGTTCATCAAGAATCGTTTGTATGAATCTGGCAAGTTACGTACTTGGTTACCGTGGATAACGATAATCGGTGGGTTGTAGCCACCAGCGTGCGCGTATTTCAATTTAACACGACGACCACGAACCATAGGTGGTTGGTGATCATCAGTCGCCATCTTCATGATACGAGTAAGTACAGAAGTACCAACACGAGTCGTTGCTGACTTATAAGCTTCTTGAACAGACTCAAACAAGTGACCAACACCAGTACCGTGAAGTGCAGAGATAAAGTGAATACGTGCGAAATCAACGAAACCTAAACGACGATCTAGTTCTTTCTTAACACGATCTTTAACGTCGTTATCTAGGCCATCCCACTTGTTTACGGCAATAACAATTGAACGACCAGCATTCAACGCAAAGCCTAACAAGCTTAGATCTTGATCTGAGATGTTCTCGCGAGCATCGATAAGCAGTAATACAACGTTAGCATCTTCAATCGCTTTCAGTGTTTTAACCACTGAGAACTTCTCAACTGTTTCGTTGATATTTTTACGGCGACGAACACCCGCAGTATCAATCAGAACGTATTCACGCTCATCACGCTGCATCGGAATGTAGATAGAGTCACGAGTTGTACCTGGCATATCGTAAACAACAACACGTTCTTCACCAAGAATACGGTTAGTTAGTGTTGATTTACCTACGTTAGGACGACCAATGATCGCTAGCTTAATCGGTTGATCTTGAAGGCGCTTGAATTCTTCTTCCGCTTCTTCTTCAGTGAAATCAACTTGCTCTTCTTCTTCGTCTTCAAATTCAGTTAAATCGCTTACTTCGCCATTCTCAGCTTTTAACGCTTCAGCGAATGGGTTTAGAGCAAGATCAATCAACGCAGTTACACCACGACCGTGCGCTGCAGCGATTTGGTACATGTCTTCTACGCCTAGTTGCCAGAAATCAGCACTTGCAGCATCAGGGTCGATACCATCAACCTTGTTTACTACTAGCATTGAAGGCTTTTCTAGTTGACGAAGGTGCTTAGCAATAGCTACGTCTGAAGGTGTTAGACCCGCACGGCCATCTACCATAAATAGAACGACATCAGCTTCATCAATCGCCGCGAGCGACTGTTCAGCCATTTTAGTTTCAACACCTTCTTCGGTACCGTCGATACCACCAGTGTCGATAACAATAAAGTCATGCTCGCTAAAATGAGCATGACCGTATTTACGGTCACGCGTTAAGCCAGGGAAATCCGCAACCAATGCATCACGAGTTCGAGTCAATCGGTTAAATAACGTAGATTTACCTACGTTCGGACGCCCTACTAGAGCAACAACAGGTACCATAACAACCTCTACAATTTCTTCTCTAAATGTAGTTATAGGTAAGCACTTGATCGCAAGTTTAAACTCTTACCTATAACCACACGGTTTATTAATTTATAACAACAAAACGGCTCCTAGCTGTTACCAACCAGGAGCCGACTGTGAATTATATCACGCTTTTATTGGCTAATCGTTAGTTTCTTTACATCGCCATTGCGAGTCGTCACTAAGTAGCCTTCAGGCATTTCAATTGGCGCAACCGCAAAGCCGCTATCATCGACCAACTGTTGAGCAACAAACTCACCCGATGAACGATCTAACCAGTGCAGATAACCTTCAGTATCACCAACAACTACATAACCATTAATAATAGCAGGAGCTGTCAGTAAGCGGTTTTCTAACAATGGAGTGCTCCAAAGTTCAGTGCCACTACGCGCATCAACCGCAACCACATGGTCTTTGTCAGTCACAACGAACAAACGGCTGCCATCACTTGCTAAATCAATCGCTGACGAGTAGTTACGTTTCCAAACTGGCTTACCAGAACGAAGATCGATAGCAATCAGTTGACCATTGATACCTACGGTATATAGGGTGCCGCCAAGAACAACCGGTGATGCATCAACATCAACCAAACGATCAATTTCCGTTGCGCCTTTTGGCGTACCTACTGGCTGTTGCCAAATAAGCTGACCACGATCAACGATAGCTGCGGCTAAACGACCATTTGCCGTACCCCAGAATACACCACCTGAAACCGTAACAGGTGAGCTATCGCCACGAAGTGTTAGGCTTGGTACTTCTGTACTGATGGTCCATTTTTGCTCACCGCTTTCTTGATCTAACGCGGTCAACATGCCACGACTGGTATGAACAATAACCATGTTGCTTTCAGTTGCAGGGGATGCAAGCACCTCACCATTCACTGATACACGCCACAGCTCTTCACCGGTTGATTCATCCAGTGCGATCACTTCGCCATTTTCAGAACCAACAAATACCTTACCGTAAGCTGCCGTTAAGCCACCCGATAAACGAGCCAGTACTTCTTTCTCAAGATCGACTTTCCAAAGCTCTTTACCTGTTTCAGGGTCAAGCGCTTTAACCATACCTTCACGGCTTGCAACAAATACTTTGTCGTAAGCCAATTCCGGCGTTAGTTTTGAAAAGTAGTGACCAACACCATCACCAACCGACGTAGACCATTCCTGGCTAGGAGTAAACTCGCTGTTTACCGTTGGTACTGGTGCCATGATTACGGTGTCTTCTTCACTTGCACAGCCCGCTAGCAGGCCAAGAGCAATCGCACACAACGCCGCTTTTGGAAACATCTTCTTCATTCAAAGCGCCTTATTTAGCTAGGTCGTCAAGTTTGATTTGAAGCGTTTGGCTCGCATCAGCAGCTTGTTGAGCTTCAGAGTAAGCACTGTAAGCTGCATCTGTGTCGCCTTTACGAAGTGAGATATCACCACGCAGTTCAGCAACACGGCCAGTCCAAGATTCGTCAGTCATCGCTTCAAGATCAGTCAATGCTGCGTCAAATTCACCTTGCTCAGCTTTGATACGAGCAACACGGTAAGTCAGTAGTGGCGCTAATGCCGCGTCCTTAGTTGCCGATTTTGCCCACTCAAGTTGTTCTAGTGCAGCAGTAAGGTCACCCGCTTGAACTTGCGCTTTTGCTAATTGCATAGCAGCAAGTACTGAATATTCAGCGTCTTTGTTTGCGTCGATGAAAGCTTGAATATCAGATTGAGCATCAACGCCTTTAGCATCTAGAGCTGAGATTGCAGAGGTGTAGCTTTCTGAAGCGGCTTCACGCGCTTCAACGACTGAATCTTGGTAATAGCGCCAACCAAATAGGCCACCTAAACCAATAACCGCACCAAAGATTACGGCTTTGCCATTCTCTTTCCACCAATCTTTAATGGCTTCAACTTGTTGCTCTTCGCTATCGTAAAGTTCCACTTCCTGTCCTCTTTAATTCTTTAAACGCCAGCATAGTGCTGACGTTGATATTCATGATGAGCGTTTGCTCAATGGCTTAGATTAACGCAGCAACTTTTTCTGCAACTTCCGTTTGAGACACGGTTTGTTGCTCGCCGCCAACCAAATCTTTTAGCACAACTGTATTGTCAGCAACTTCGTTCTCACCAAGTACCAACGCCACAACAGCACCTACTTTGTCAGCACGTTTGAATTGCTTCTTGAAGTTACCACCACCGAAGTGGTTCATCACACGTACACCTTCAACGGTGTCGCGTAATTGATTCGCTAACTGCATGCCCGCGATCATTGTACCTTCGCCAGCAGCAACCATGTATACGTCAACACTACGGCGAACTTCTGTAAGCTCTAGCGTTTCCATCATAAGGACTAGACGCTCTAGACCCATAGCGAAGCCAACAGCATTGGTTGCTTTGCCGCCGAGTTGTTCAACAAGACCATCGTAACGGCCACCACCACATACTGTACCTTGGGCACCAAGGCTGTCTGTGATCCACTCAAAAACGGTGCGGTTGTAGTAATCTAGGCCGCGTACTAGACGCTCATTAACTTGGTATTCGATACCAACAGCGTCAAGAAGTTCACACAAACCAGCAAAATGTTGCTTCGATTCTTCACCTAGATATTCAGATAGGCGAGGGGCGTCACCTAAGATCGCTTGAACATCCGGGTTCTTAGTATCCAGAACACGTAGAGGGTTAGTGTGCATGCGACGTTTGCAGTCTTCATCTAGCACATCGATGTGTTGCTCAAGGAACGCCACTAACGCAGTACGGTAGCTTACGCGATCTTCTTGAGAACCGATTGAGTTCAGTTCTAGACGAACGTGCTTATCGATACCTAGTTCACGCCATAGACGTGCTGTCATCATAATAAGTTCTGCGTCAACGTCTGGACCGTCTAGGCCAAACACTTCAACGCCACATTGGTGGAATTGACGGTAACGACCTTTTTGAGGACGCTCATGACGGAACATTGGGCCCATGTACCATAGGCGCTGTTCATCACGGTTAATAAGGCTGTTCTGAATACATGAACGTACACAACCTGCTGTTCCTTCTGGACGCAGCGTTAGGCTGTCACCATTGCGGTCATCAAAGGTGTACATCTCTTTAGAAACAACATCAGTCTCTTCACCAACCGCACGGCTAAATAGGTTCGTCTCTTCAACGATAGGCATACGTACTTCGTTGTAACCGTATGCGCTCACCACACTTTTAACTGCGCTTTCTACTTTCTGCCACAGTGGTGATTGAGTTGGAAGGCAGTCGTTCATGCCTCGAATTGCTTGGATATTTTTAGCCACAGTATTTATTCCGTAATTTATCACGACCAGGTATCAGTGCGAATAGACAATCACACCCCATCGCGTTGTATTAATCTTCTAAGTTTTCTACATCAATGCGATTTGCTTTATCAAGCACTGATGCTTTTGCACGAATCTTAGCTTCAAGTTTGTCGACAAGATCATCGTTGTCGAAGCGCTCTTTCTGACGCTTACCGTCTTCGTAGAAAGCACTCTTACGTGCACTACCAGCTAGGCCTAAGTGAGACACTTCAGCTTCACCAGGGCCGTTAACCACACAACCGATGATAGAGACATCCATTGGAGTAATCACGTCTTCTAGGCGCTCTTCAAGGGCATTAACGGTGTTAATAACATCGAACTCTTGACGAGAACAGCTCGGGCATGCGATGAAGTTAATACCACGCGAGCGAATGCGCAAAGATTTAAGAATATCAAAGCCAACTTTGATCTCCTCAACAGGATCAGCCGCTAGCGAGATACGCAGCGTATCGCCGATACCTTCAGAAAGAAGCATGCCTAAACCTACCGCTGACTTCACAGAGCCTGCACGCGCACCACCCGCTTCGGTAATGCCAAGGTGAAGAGGTTGATCAATCTGCTTAGCAAGTAAACGGTAAGAACCGACGGCTAGGAATACATCAGACGCCTTAACGCTGACTTTAAATTGATCAAAGTTCAAACGGTCTAGGATGTCGACGTGACGCATTGCAGATTCAACAAGCGCTTCTGCTGTAGGCTCTGTGTATTTCTCTTGAATCTCTTTCTCAAGAGAACCACCGTTAACACCAATACGAATCGGGATATTCATATCACGAGCACAATCCACAACAGAGCGAATGCGGCTTTCGTTACCGATGTTACCTGGGTTGATACGCAGACAGTCAACGCCGTATTCAGCCACTTTAAGTGCGATACGGTAGTCGAAGTGAATATCAGCAACCAAAGGAACAGAGACCTGCTGCTTGATTAGCTTAAAGGCTTCAGCTGCATCCATAGTCGGTACAGATACGCGAACGATATCAGCGCCAACTTTTTCCAGAGCTCTAATTTGAGCAACGGTCGCGGCTACATCTGTTGTTCTTGTGTTGGTCATGGATTGCACAGCAATTGGTGCACCATCACCGATCGGCACATCACCCACATAAATACGGGTTGATTTGCGACGAATAATAGGAGATTCGTGTTGCATATTAACTCTAAGGTAAGGTTATTCTAGCTACTTTGCCTGAAGTATACCCAGAAAGGTCGACAGGTTCACTTGCAAATGTCATCGATACGCCCTCTGGCGCACCTAGAATCACTTTATATGGCGCAGTTCCTGATAGATTTAACGACTGACCTGCTTTTTTGATGCCAGTCGACAAGGTTTTGCCCGAAGCATCTTTCACTTGGATCCAGCAATCAGCAGAGAACTGCATCACTAACTCGTTAATCACAGCTTCAGGCGCAGTGCTTGCTTCAACAGCTTCTGCATTAGCAGTATTAGCAGTATTAGCAGCATTAACAGCAACTTCAGCAGTTGGTTCTGTCTCTGTTGCTTGCTGTGCAGTAGTTTCGTCAGTTGAAGTAACAGAATCTTCCGCATCGCTTATCGCAGCAAGGTCATCAGTATCTTCAACTACAGAAGTACCCTCTTCATTTTGTTCAGCTTCAATCACTTCTAAAGAGGTGAATTCAGGGGCAAGTGATTCTTCTACAGCTAGCTCTTCTGAGCTTTCAGTATTAGCTAAAGATTGAGATAGGGTGTCTTGTTGTTGGTTCTGCCACCACCACAGTGAGGAGATACCCGCAATTACCGCAAAAATGCTCCAAGTAAGGATCATAATACGGCTGTTGTGCTTCTCGGTTTTAGTCTTACGAGAAAAGCTCAACATTTCTTGTTCTTGATGTTGAGCGTCACCGGCATGATGGAGTGCGCTCAATACGACCTTTTCGTCAAGATTGACGTATTTCGCGTATGAACGAATGTAGCCACGCATAAAGGTGGCAACTTGATCTGACTCGAATTGGTTTTCTTCAATTTGTTGGATCAGCGTAACGCGCAGCTTTAAACGATCAGAAATCTGCTTTTGTGTTAAACCAAGAGATTCTCGTTTATTTTTAAGCAGCGTTCCCGCTTCGATTTCTGGAGCGACAGTTTCTTTTGTTTGTGTTTCGTGTTCTGTGTTCATAGAGAGTGAACTTCTAAAGTATTATCGCAGGTTGATGAGAGCATTTTTATTGTCGTTTAAGCTCAATCTAACAACCCACTTTATGTGGAATTTTTCCTGTTATCTAAATCATCAACCCTTAAAGACGAACATCACCCATTGACTATGGATGACCTTCTCAGGAAGCTAGTTTATCAAGTAGCCAACCTAAATAGACACATTGACGATTACCGGGTAACAAGCGAGCACTTAAATTAATTTAAGATGAGTTAATCATAAGCTAATGCCATTGCAAGGCAAAAACACTTTAAACAAAATTTACCGTCAGCTCATGGTTTTGTCCAAAATTTGACGAAAAATGTAAGAAAGCATGGGGAAAAAATCCAATTATTGGAAATTCACCTTCCAGAAAAGCAACAAGCCAGAAGGAATCCTTCTGGCTTGTTTAGATCTAAATGGTATTTAAACCGCTTTTACTTGAATCACATCACCTGCGATCAAGTTAGCTTCAGAGGCGGCTTTCAGCATTTTAGTACGCTTGGTTCTATCAATAACATCACCAACCAGCTGACCACATGCGGCATCAATATCATCACCACGAGTTTTACGAACCGTAACTGTGTAGTTGTATTCCATCAGCGTTTTTTGGAAGCGATCAATACGAGAGTTGCTTGGCTTCTTATAAGGCGAACCCGGATAAGGGTTAAATGGAATCAAGTTGATCTTACAAGGCGTATCTTTCATTAGCTCAGCAAGTTCACGAGCGTGGTCCATATCATCATTCACATGATCCAACAGAACGTACTCAACCGTTACTTTGCCGCGGTTAGCATTTGAAGAAGCAATGTAGCGACGAACCGATGCTAGGAAGTCTTGGATATCCCAACGATCGTTGATTGGCATGATTTGGCTACGTAGTGCATCGTTTGGTGCGTGTAGAGAAATCGCCAGAGCTACATCGATGTTGTCTGTCATCTGATCAAGACCAGAAACAACACCAGATGTTGATACTGTTACACGACGCTTAGACAGTGAGAAACCTAGATCATCAAGCATCAGCTCCAATGATGGAATTAGGTTCTTCATGTTCAATAGAGGTTCACCCATACCCATCATTACGACGTTAGTAATTGGACGACGACCCGTTTCTTTCTCTAAACCGATTTCACGTGCAGCACGCCAGATTTGACCAACGATCTCTGAAACTTTCAGGTTACGGTTGAAGCCTTGTTGAGCCGTAGAGCAGAATTTACATTCAAGCGCACAACCTACTTGCGAAGATACACATAGCGTCGCACGATCACCATCTGGGATGTATACAGTCTCAACGTCTTGGTCACCAACGCTCATCGCCCATTTAATGGTGCCATCCGCAGAGTGCTGAGCTTCAGAAACGATAGGTGCAACAATCTCACAGCGATGCAGCAGTTTCTCACGTAACTTTTTGTTGATGTTGTTCATTTGTTCGAAGTCATCGACACCGAAGTGATAAATCCACTTCATCACTTGCTCTGCTCGAAACGCTTTCTCATTCAGTTCTTCTGTGAAAAATTTACGAAGACCTTTACGATCAAAATCGAGTAGATTGACTTTAGCTGTGGTCATGATGCCTCTCAATGACGGAACAATAATTAAGGGCGCGAATTGTACAGCCTTTACGCAACTTCAACAAGCACTGTAAAACCTTGTGTTTACTAAGACATTCAAACTTAAGTGATTAAAATTTACACAGTCAAATTTACCTGCTTAAGTTTGGCCAATTCAAAGAGAGATTCCCGATTACGCTCCTCCGTCGCTTTCGGGAATGACGGGCTTTAACCACCTAATACTCGCGCCCTACTAACGCGACTTGTTCGTCATTCCAGAACCGAGGAACGAGGTATCTGGAATCTCCAATAGTAAACTCAGACTCCTGATATGCTCCTTCTTCACTCTCAGGAATGACACGAGAACTCACCAGAAATGAAAAAGGCTTCACCGAAGTGAAGCCTTTATTGAGACTTGCTGTTGTCTGCTTATTCAGCTGGACGCGGGCAAATTTCAGATTCTGGGAAGAAGAATTCGATTTCGCGAGCCGCAGATTCAGGGCTATCACTGCCGTGTACTGAGTTGTAACGCATGCTGATTGCGTAGTCAGCACGGATAGTGCCGCATGCAGCTTCTTCTGGGTTAGTTTTACCCATTAGTTCACGGTAACGAGCGATCGCATTTTCGCCTTCAAGTACTTGAACCATGATAGGACCAGAAGTCATGAACTCTTTTAGTGGTCCAAAGAACTCTTTACCTTCATGTTCTGCATAGAAGCCACTTGCTTGCGCTTCTGTAAGAGAAACCATTTTAGCGGCAATAATCTGTAGGCCAGCTTTTTCAATGCGGTGGTAGATTTCACCGACAAGGTTACGCTTAACTGCATCCGGCTTAACAATTGAGAACGTTCTTTCTAGAGCCATAGGGATTCCTTCACTTCATTTTTTTGTTATTAAATACTGAAATTACTAAGATCATTCGATCTGAGTTTATGAATAAGCGGTATCGAAATACCGCTCACTCTTATTATTATTTTGCTTGGTCGATAAGAAGACGAGCCAGTGTACGAACACCCATACCGGTCGCGCCTGCAGCCCACTTATCACTTGATGACTTGCGGTAAGTACCCGCGCAATCCATGTGAATCCAACCTTTTTTGTAGTCATCTACAAAGTAAGAAAGGAACGCGGCAGCTGTACTTGCACCCGGAGTGTAATCACCAGAGCTGATGTTTGAAAGATCAGCAAAGTTTGAAGGCAACATACCACGGTGGAAATCAGCAAGCGGCAATGGCCATAGACCTTCTTTCTCTTGGTTCGCAGCCGTTAGTGCTTGATGAGACAACTCATCATCAAAGCTCAATAATGCGTGGTAGTCGTTACCTAATGCATTTTTAGCCGCGCCAGTTAGCGTTGCACAGTCGATGATCAACTCAGGATTCTGAGCGCTTGCGAACATCAGGCCATCAGCCAAAACTAAACGACCTTCCGCATCGGTATTCATGATCTCGACAGTCTTACCATTTTTGTAAGTAATGATGTCGCCAAGCTTCAATGCACGACCAGAGATCATATTCTCTGCACAACATAAGATAAGCTTGATGCGCTTGTTCAGGCCACGTTCAATCGCAAGACCTAAACCACCGGTAATAGTCGCGGCGCCACCCATGTCAGCCTTCATTGCTGTCATGAATTGACCTGGCTTAATGCTGTAACCGCCTGAGTCGAAAGTGATACCTTTACCCACAAGACAAGCAAACACGGGTGCGTTTTCATCGCCGGTAGGGTTGAAGTCCAGTTGAAGCATTGCAGAAGTACGTTCAGAGCCGCGGCCTACCGCATAAATGCCTTCCCAACCTTCAGTTAGGAGATCTTTGTCTTTAACGATTTTCGCTTTAACAGTGCCTGCTGGTGCCACTGACTTGATGTATTCAGCTGCCATTGTCGCTAATTGACGAGGGGCAACTTCTTCAGCCGTTTTGTTGATGATGTCACGCGTCCAATCTGTCGCGCGGATACGTGCTTCCAATTCAACCTGATCAGCTTCAGCTAGAGTATCCCACTCCAATGCATTCTTTTTCTTTGGTCCACGGTAGCCTTGGTAAAAAGCCCAAACACTTTCTAGATCCCAGCCTTTACCGCTAAGTGCAACCAATGCGATACCTTGTCCGTCAAGCGTACGACCCGCACGTTGAACCGCGCCTAGATCGTGGCCTTCACCAATGTGAATTGTCGCTCCCGCTTCTGAGAACGATAAAATAGCTCTTGCTCCCCACTGAGGCTGGGCAGCTTCTTGACTTAAAAATACTGACATCTGTGTAGACATGATTTCTCCTTGTCATGAACCACTTTGAGTATGTGATTCTGATTGTTTTTTATTAGCGCACTGATGTTAGCATTATGTAGGAGGAAAATGTCATTTTGATAAAAAAACGGACCATAAGGTCCGCTTTTTTTAGTAAGAATTGTTAACTTGGCTGCGTTTTACATTGGACTGATACCAACCCGCGACCAAGTGATTAGACAAGAGGATTAATCCATCTCATCCATCCAGCACAATATAATGGCCTCTAGAATTTTCTCATTCGAGTGATTCGGCTCATCATCAAAATCTTCAAGATCTAGCACCCATTGATGCAAGTCCGTGAAGCGTACTGTTTTAGGATCGGTATCTGGGTATAAATCACATAGTTCAATCGCAATATCTCGCGAATCAATCCATTTCAAACTCATAACATTTCCTTATCTTTATCAGCGACGATTTGTCATCTTAGTGACTTATATTCTATGCCAGCTTTACTAACAGTTTTAGTCGAGCTTATTTCTTAATGCTCTTCAGAAGCTAAGTTCAACGTGTACTTTGGAATCTCTACAACAAGATCCGAATCAGCTACTTTAGCTTGGCAACCAAGGCGAGATTCCATCTCTAAACCCCATGCTTTATCTAGCATGTCGTCTTCTAGGTCATCACTCTCTTCTAAAGAGTCGAAACCTTCACGAATCACGACGTGACATGTAGTACATGCACACGACTTCTCACATGCGTGTTCAATACCAATACCGGCCTTCAATGCAACATCAAGAACCGTCTCACCAGTTTTTGCTTCTAAAACAGCGCCTTCTGGACATAGATCTTCGTGAGGTAAAACAATAATCTTTGGCATGTTTATCTATTCTCTAACTATTAAATATTATCGACTGACTGACCTGACAGTGCAGCTCGAATTGATTTATCCATACGACGAGAAGCAAAGTCTTGGCTCGCTTTGTCGGTATTCTTAATTTCTAGTTCGATGGCATCAGCGCTTTCGCCATTACGCACTTCAATCAGTGCTTCAATAGCTTGCAGAAGGAGCTGTTTTTCTTGCTCATCAAGCAGCTCATCGCCATCAGCTTGCATTGCTGCAATAAGACCTTCGATAACACGATCTGCTTCTACACGTTGCTCAGCTAGAGCACGCGCTTGCATGTCTTCTTTAGCAAACGTCATCGAATCTTTCAGCATGCTCGCCACTTCATTATCGCTTAAGCCGTAAGACGGTTTAACCTGAATTTCAGCTTGAACACCTGTGCTCTTCTCCATAGCAGTAACCGATAGCAGGCCATCAGCGTCTACTTGGTAAGTCACACGAATATGCGCCGCACCAGCCGCCATTGGTGGAATACCTTTTAGAGCAAAACGAGCCAATGAACGACAGTCATCAACCATCTCACGTTCGCCTTGCACGGTGTGCACTGTCATTGCAGTTTGACCGTCTTTGAACGTGGTAAATTCTTGTGCGCGAGCAACAGGGATAGTGGTATTGCGTGGAATGATCTTTTCGACCAAGCCACCCATCGTTTCGATACCTAGGGAAAGAGGAATAACATCAAGCAGCAGCATTTCAGAGTCAGGCTTGTTACCGACTAAGATATCCGCTTGGATAGAAGCACCAATCGCAACCACTTCATCTGGGTTAATGCTGGTTAATGGCGTACGACCAAAAAAGTCACCCACCATTTCACGGACAAGCAATGTACGAGTTGAACCGCCGACCATCACGACTTCTAGAAC
The DNA here is from genome assembly GCF_041439075.1 of Vibrio sp. FF145. Classification (NCBI taxonomy): domain Bacteria; kingdom Pseudomonadati; phylum Pseudomonadota; class Gammaproteobacteria; order Vibrionales; family Vibrionaceae; genus Vibrio; species Vibrio sp. FF145. Next base: position 37,860 of record NZ_JBGONH010000019.1, on the reverse strand, counting down.
ATCATCCGCGTCAACTTCAGCATCTTTCAATGCACGACGGCACGAAAGCAGTGTTTTCTTAACCAGTGGCTTGATGATCTCTTCAAACTCTTCACGAGTTAATGAACCAGCCCAACCCAACACTTCAACATTAACGCTTTCAGCGTCAGATAAGCCTATCTTCGCTTCTGTTGCTGCATCTAGAAGAATACGATTCTGTTCTGCGGTTAGCTCTGATAAGCCCATTTGCTCTTGGAAGTGCTCTGCGATCAAGTGGTCAAAGTCGTCTCCGCCTAATGCAGAGTCGCCACCCGTTGCTAATACTTCAAAAACACCTTTAGACAGGCGTAAGATAGAGATATCAAACGTGCCACCGCCAAGGTCATAAACCGCAATCACCCCTTCTTTACCTGAATCCAGACCGTAAGCAATCGCTGCCGCAGTAGGTTCATTAAGAAGACGTAACACGTGAAGACCAGCAAGTTGAGCCGCGTCTTTCGTACCAGCACGCTGTGCATCATCAAAATACGCAGGAACCGTAATTACGGCGCCAGATAACTCACCGCCTAGCGTAGACTCAGCACGTTGGCCAAGCGCTCGTAGAATATCAGCAGAAACCTGGATTGGGTTCTTGTTGCCTTGTTCTGTGCGGATCACAGGTAAACCATTATCACTTTCTTCAAACTGATATGGCAGAGACGGGTATCGCTGTTGAATATCTGACAGTGAACGACCGATTAATCGCTTAACTGAGATAATGGTATTTTTAGGGTCAGTCTGCGCGTTAGCACGAGCTTCATCGCCAGTGGTGTACGACTCTGACGTATAGTGAACAACTGAAGGTAAAATGCTTCGACCTTGTTGATCAACGAGTGTACTTGCCTCGCCACTGCGTACTGCAGCAACCAACGAGTTTGTTGTACCTAAATCAATACCCACAGCAAGCTTGTGCTGGTGAGGAGCGGCGCTTTGCCCTGGTTCTGCAATCTGAAGTAGTGCCATGGATGTGTCCTTGTTATACAAACTAGCCGATCAAACGATCTTCAACTAATTCGATTTCATTCTTTAATTTTGCAATAAACTTAAGCTTTCTTACTCGGTCTGCAGCTTCTAGCCAAGCTTCGCTTTCGAGTTCTTGTTGGATAGCGCTTAATTGTTGTTTATACATTTTGCTAACCTTGCCTTCAAATGCAAATAGCGCATCTTCGGGATCAGAACTGTCTGCGATATCTTCCAGCTCTTCACGCAGTTCCATTTGCTCCATCAGGAACATCGGATCTTGCATGGTTTGTTGTTCGCCACGAATGTCTTCACCGTGTTGAACTAGCAGGTATTCTGCTCGGCTGATTGGATTCTTCAATACCTGGTACGCATCGTTGATTTGTGCCGCTTTTTGCACGGCTAATAAGCGGTCACGCTCAGAAGCTATCGCAAATTTATCAGGATGGAATTGGCGTTGCAGATCTCTAAACTGAGAAGAAAGAAGGCTACCATCCAGTTGAAACTGAAGTGGTAGCCCAAATAATTCGAAATGATTCATGTAAAGGTGGTCCTAAGTTTAGGCTCTTTGTTCAGAGCCTAATTTTATTCTTCGCTTACAACGCTTAACGATTCAAGCGTTTAAACATTGAAGCTCTCACCACAACCACATTCGCCTTTCGCGTTCGGGTTGTTGAATTCAAAACCTTCGTTTAGGCCTTCTTTTACATAATCAAGCTCAGTACCGTCTAGGTATACTAGGCTCTTTGGATCAATGATGACCTTAACACCTGAGTGCTCAAACACTTCGTCTTCTTCGTTAAGCTCGTCAACGAATTCCAGTACATACGCCATACCCGAACAGCCAGTAGTTTTTACTGCTAAGCGTAACCCGAGACCTTTACCACGGTTATCTAGGAAAGCTTGAACTCGGCTTGCTGCCGTATCTGTCATGGTGATGGCCATACTACAACCTTGTGTTTTATATAAATTGAGAACTCAGGTGGGAGCACAAAGGGTGCTCCCAAATATTACTTATTTTGTCGACGTAATTACGGTATTGAAGCGATTAGTGCTTCTTTTTGTAATCCGCAACAGCTGCTTTGATTGCATCTTCAGCAAGAATTGAACAGTGAACTTTCACTGGTGGCAACTCAAGCTCTTCTGCGATTTCAGAGTTTTTAATAGCAGCAGCTTCATCAATACTTTTACCTTTAACCCACTCTGTAACCAGTGAGCTAGAAGCGATTGCGCTACCGCAACCGTAAGTCTTGAATTTTGCGTCTTCAATAATACCTTCTGCAGATACTTTGATTTGCAGTTTCATTACGTCACCACAAGCCGGTGCGCCAACCATGCCGCTACCTACACTTGGGTCTTCTTTATCAAACGAACCTACGTTACGTGGGTTTTCGTAGTGATCAATTACTTTTTCGCTATATGCCATGATAGTTACCTCGAATCCTCTATTTCCGTGAGATTAGTGATGAGCCCACTCAACAGTGTTCAAATCAATCCCTTCTTTATACATATCCCATAGAGGAGACATGTCGCGTAATTTGTTTACCGCTACACGGATTTGTGCAATCGCGTAGTCGATTTCTTCTTCCGTTGTGAAACGGCCGAATGAGAAACGTACTGAGCTGTGTGCCAGTTCATCGTTTAGACCAAGAGCACGTAGAACGTATGAAGGCTCTAGGCTTGCTGATGTACATGCAGAACCTGATGATACCGCTAGGTCTTTTAAAGACATAAGCAGAGACTCACCTTCAACGAAAGCGAAGCTCACGTTTAGGTTGTGTGGTACACGTTGGTCTAAGTCGCCGTTTACGGTTACAGCTTCTAGATCTTGAACACCTTTCAATAGGCGCTCACGAAGTGCTAGTGCGTGATCGTAATCTTTCTGCATGTCTTGCTTAGCGATAGCAAACGCTTCGCCCATACCCACGATTTGGTGAGTAGCAAGCGTACCAGAACGGAAACCACGTTCATGACCGCCACCGTGCATTTGCGCTTCAAGGCGAATACGTGGCTTACGACGAACGTACAAAGCGCCGATGCCTTTAGGGCCGTATGCTTTGTGTGCAGACATAGAGATAAGATCAACTTTCATCTCTTTTACGTCTAGTGGGATTTTACCCGCAGACTGCGCCGCATCAACGTGGAAGATAATCTTGCGTGCACGACATAATTCGCCGATTGCACCGATATCTTGGATTACACCAATCTCGTTGTTTACGTGCATGATAGAAACTAGAACAGTATCTTCACGCATTGCAGCTTGTAGCTTGTCTAGATCAATGATGCCGTTTGCTTCTGGCTCAAGGTATGTCACCTCAAAACCTTCACGCTCTAATTGGCGGCATGGATCAAGAACCGCTTTGTGTTCTGTTTTGCACGTGATTACGTGCTTACCTTTCTTCTCGTAAAAGTGCGCAGCACCTTTGATAGCAAGGTTATCTGACTCTGTAGCACCTGACGTGAAAACAATCTCACGTGGGTCTGCATTTAGTAGATCGGCAATTTGCTCACGAGCATTATCTACTGATTCTTCTGCCTGCCAGCCGTAACGGTGTGAACGAGATGCAGGGTTACCGAAGTTACCGTCCATCGTCATGCACTGAACCATTTTTTCAGCAACACGTGGATCGACTGGGCATGTAGCTGAATAGTCAAAGTAAATAGGCAGTTTCATTTTCTACTCCAATGTAAAAACTGACCGCTAAGAGCGGGCATTAACACCGTGAGGTGCTGCACTAATCGTTGTAGTGCTCGTATTTTTATGTGCAAAACCATTATTAACCGCAAGATCGATATCTTGACGATCAGAAATCTCTAAAACTTCGTTATCTTTCATTAGCTCACCGAGCGTAATGTCGTTTAAGAAGCTGCTGATTCGGGAGCTTAAATCACGCCATAAAGTGTGAGTTAAACAACGAGTACCACCTTGGCAATCTGCTCGACCGTGACACTTAGTTGCATCGACTGATTCGTCAACTGCAGCAATTACAGTTCCGACAGCGATGTCGCTCGCTTCAGCACCTAAACGGTAACCACCGCCAGGACCACGAACACTAGCAACCAAGCCAGCTTTACGTAACTTAGAAAAAAGTTGTTCTAAGTAAGATAACGAGATGCCTTGTCGCTCTGAAATATCAGCCAGAGGAACTGGGCTTTTTTGCGAATGCAGTGCTACATCTAGCATAGCTGTTACCGCATATCTTCCTTTAGATGTAAGTTTCATATCACACCGTATCCACATTGTTTATGTGGTTGGAATTTTCCCATACCCGACTAAATTGGTCAAGTATTTAGTTGACTATTTTAGTCAGGTATTCACCCTTAGGGTTTGCATGGGCTTTATTTGTCGTTTTTGCTCTTCTCAATTGAAGTCAAAATGCCGCGTAGAGTGTTGATCTCTTGCAGCTCTGGACGAGCTCGACTGAACAAACGACGTAGCTTATTCATCACCTGACCCGGCTTATCCTTAGAAATAAATTGGGTATCAATGATCACTTTTTCAAGGTGCTCATAGAACATTTCTAGTTCTTCGTGACGAGGGTACTCATCTTGTTGCTGCGGCTGGTACTGGCTCGCCACCATATCAAGGTGTGCTACACGCACTTCATAGCTAAGAGTCTGTACTGCCATTGCTAGGTTTAGTGAGCTGTATTCTGGGTTTGCAGGAATACATACATGGAAATGACACTTCTGAAGCTCATCATTGGTTAAGCCAGTACGCTCACGGCCGAACACTAACGCTACAGGGTGCTTTTGACCTTCAACTGCAAATTTTTGTCCACATTCACGCGGCTCAAGCATTGGCCATTCAAGCGTACGAGAGCGTGCACTCGAACCAACCACCAAACCACAGTCTTTTACTGCTTCATCCAGTGTAGAAACGATGGTCGCGTTTTCCGCGATGTCACCTGCACCCGCAGCCAGTGCTAAGGTCTGCTCGTCAACTTCACATTGAGGGTCTACAAGAACTAACTGACTCAAACCCATCACTTTCATTGCGCGAGCTGCTGATCCGATATTTCCCGAATGAGACGTACCAACCAGAACGACTTTTACATTGTCTAACATGCTATATGACACCACTTTAAAAATAATCGCGAGATATTAACACATAGCTAAGTAAAATGGTCAGACCCTTCTCGGAATGTGAAATCAAGAGTTCAAAAAATAACCACTTCCCTTTTGGGGAAACTTTGGTATACTCGCCGCCGCTTTAAATTGTTCTTTAACATCTTGTGGGAAAAACCATATGCATCCAATGCTAAACATTGCGATACGCGCTGCGCGTAAAGCTGGCAACCATATTGCTAAATCTCTAGAAACAACTGATAAGATCGAATCGTCTCTAAAAGGTAACAACGATTACGTTACTAACATTGCTCAAGAAGCTGAGTACATGATCATTGAGACAATCAAATCATCTTACCCAGAGCACAGCATTATTTCTGAAGAGTCAGGCCTAACTGAAGGTAAAGATTCTGACGTACAATGGATCGTTGACCCACTAGATGGCACCAACAACTTTGTAAAAGGTTTCCCTCACTTCTCTGTATCTATCGCTGTTCGCATGAACGGTCGTACAGAAGTTGCTTGTGTTTATGACCCAATGCTAAACGAGCTATTCACAGCTCAACGTGGCGCTGGCGCTCAACTTAACAACGCTCGTATGCGTGTTACTCAACTTAAAGACCTTCAAGGTACTGTTCTAGCGACTGGTTTCCCATTCAAGCAAAAACAACACTCTGAATCTTTCATGAAGATCATCTCTGGTCTATTCGTTGATTGTGCTGATTTCCGTCGTACTGGTTCTCCAGCTCTTGACCTATGTTACCTAGCAGCTGGCCGTGTTGACGGTTACCTAGAACTAGGCCTTAAGCCATGGGATCTAGCAGCTGGCGATCTAATCGCTCGTGAAGCTGGTGCTATCATGACTGACTTTGCTGGCGGCACTGATTACATGACGTCTGGTAATGTTGTTGCTTCAAGCGCACGTGGTGTTAAGTCTATTCTTAAGCACGTTCGTGAGAACTCTAACGAAGGTATGCTGAAGTAATTCAGACCTTGCGTTAATGCTCTCTAGTTAAGAGCAGAAGATTTTCAAAGCCTCGCTATTGCGAGGCTTTTTTGTATCCGCGATACGAGATACGAGATACGACCAAAATGTCGGTTAGTTACAGTGAACACAAATCACTGCTCTGTCGGCTGTATTTAGATCGTCACTAGATAGTGACTTAGCTACTTTGGCACTTGGTATTGGTATTGGTATTGGTAAATACGACAATGTTCAGTCGGTTCCAAAAGCTAACCCACAATATACAGACATAAAAAAACCGCTAGTTGCCCAGCGGTTTTTTTGGTTTAGCGAAAGTTGTTAAGCCGCGGCCTAAGGCATTTCGTCAAACTCTTCACCTTCTTTATCCACTTGTGGTGGCATTAGGTGTTCACGCGTAATACCCAACTTCATAGCTAGTGCAGATGCAACGTAGATAGAAGAGTAAGTACCAACGGTAATACCCAGTAGAAGTGCAGTCGCAAAGCCGTGAATCATAGCGCCGCCCTGAACGAACAGTGCGATAACTACGAATAACGTTGTACCAGAAGTGATCAATGTACGGCTCAATGTTTGTGTGATTGAGCTGTTCAGCACTTCAGGTGCCTCGCCTTTACGCATCTTACGGAAGTTCTCACGAATACGGTCAAATACCACTATGGTATCGTTGAGGGAGTAACCGACTACCGTTAGCAAGGCTGCCACGATGGTAAGGTCGACCTCAATTTGCATTAGAGAGAACACACCTAGTGTGATGATAACGTCGTGCGCTAGGGCTAATACAGCACCTGCAGCTAATCGCCATTCAAATCGTACGGATACGTAGATCAAGATACAGATCAGAGAAACTAAGATCGCAAGACCACCAGCTTCTGTTAGTTCATCACCCACGTTTGGACCAACGAACTCGATACGACGCATCTCAACTTGCTCACCAGTACCATCTTTAATTGCAGACAGGATTTGGTTACCAAGCGTTTCGCCCGCAACACCATCACGTGGACGTAGACGAACCATTACCTCACGCGCAGAACCAAAGTTCTGAACCGTAGCATCACCAAAGCCTTCAGCTTCTAGTGCGCTTCGAATATCAGGTAGGTTTGCTGGCTCCTCAAAGCCCACTTCAATCAGGGTTCCGCCGGTAAAATCTAGACCCCAATTCAACGATTTCGTTGTTAGGGTGAAGATAGCAGTACCAATCATCAAGATTGAGAATAAAAAGGCAACCTTTGACCAACGCATGAAGTCGATCATTTTGTCTGCTTTTAGAATCTGAAACATATTAATTCCTAGCCTTAGATCGACAGTTTCTTAACGCGTTTGCCGCCATACATCAGGTTCACGATACAACGTGTTCCGATAATAGCTGTAAACATTGAAGTCAAGATACCAATTGATAACGTTACCGCGAAGCCTTTAATCGCACCTGTACCTACAGCAAATAGAATGATTGCTGTTAGTAGTGTGGTGATGTTGGCATCGGCGATTGTACTAAATGCGTTTGCATAACCTTGGTGAATCGCTTGTTGTGGACTGCGTCCATCTCGAAGTTCTTCACGTATACGCTCAAAGATAAGAACGTTGGCATCGACTGCCATACCGACCGTCAATACGATACCGGCAATGCCTGGTAGCGTCATTGTCGCGCCAGGAATCATCGACATCACACCAATAATCAACACTAAGTTAGCCATCAGAGCGACGTTCGCAATCAAACCGAAAGTACGGTAGTAAAGCAGTGTAAACAGCATTACTGCAGCCATACCCCAAACCATCGCCATGATACCCATATCGATGTTTTGTTGACCCATAGATGGACCAATCGTACGTTCTTCTACAATCGAGATAGGCGCAATCAATGCACCTGCACGTAGTAGAAGTGCCAAGTTATGAGCTTCAGCCGTTGAGTCGATACCTGTAATACGGAAGTTACGGCCAAGCGCAGATTGAATCGTCGCTTGGTTAATCACTTCTTCGTGCTTACTTAGGATCACTCGGCCTTCAGGTGTTTTACGACCGCTGTCTTTATACTCTGCAAATACGGTTGCCATTAGCTTACCGATATTTTGACGAGAGAATGTAGACATCTTGCTACCACCTTCGCTGTCTAGCGAGATGTTAACTTGTGGGCGACCATATTCATCAACACTTGAGCTTGCATCTGTAATGCTAGAACCGCCTAAGATAACGCGTTTCTTAAGTACTACAGGACGACCATCGCGGTCTTGCTTAATTTCACTACCAGCAGGAGCACGGCCAGAAGCTGCAGCGGCCAAATCGGCACTGCTGTCCACTTCACGGAATTCAAGAGTCGCGGTTGCGCCTAAAATTTCTTTAGCACGAGCCGTGTCTTGAACACCTGGCAATTCCACTACGATACGGCTAGCACCTTGACGTTGAACCAAAGGCTCAGCAACACCAAGTTCGTTAACACGGTTACGTAGAATAGTAATGTTTTGCTCTACCGCATAATTGCGGATTTCTTGAAGACGAGTTTCAGTGAAGTTAGCAATCAAAGAGAAACGACCGTTAGATTCTGAATCTACGAACGTCATATCTTGGTGCTTAGATTGCAGTAGCGATTTCGCTTCAGCAAGCTGCTCTTCGTTACGCAGAATCACTTCAACCGCATCTTTACCCGATGGGCGAATAGCGCGGTAGCGGATTTTCTCTTCACGAAGTTCACTGCGGAACGCTTCTTCTTGTTGGCCAACCAGTTTTTGCATCGCAGCGTCCATATCCACTTCCATTAAGAAGTGAACACCACCACGTAGATCAAGACCCAGTTTCATTGGTGCAGCACCAATAGATTCAAGCCAATCAGGAGTTGAAGCCGCTAGGTTTAAAGCTACGATAACGTCATCACCTAGTGCTTCTGTGATGATATCACGGGCACTGATTTGCGTATCTGTATCGTTAAATCGAACAAGAATGGAACCGTTTTCGAGAGCAACGGATTTAGTAGAAAGGTTTTCTGCTTCAAGAGCATTGGTGACAGCATCCAGCGTAGACAGATCTACAGAGGCGCCACGCGCCCCTGTAACTTGAACTGCCGGATCTTCACCGTATATATTTGGAAGTGCGTACAACGCAGCGATAGCGATGGCAAACATCACCATCAAATACTTCCATAACGGATAACGGTTTAGCACAGCGAGGATCCTCTAGCTGTTTATAGTGATTTCAGAGTACCTTTTGGTAGCACTGCTGTAACGAAGTCTTTCTTGATAACGACTTCGTTGTTTGCGTTCAGTTCGATAGCAACGTAGTCGCTGTCTTCAGCAATCTTAGTGATCTTGCCGATTAGGCCGCCGCTTGTAAGAACTTCATCGCCTTTGCCCATAGAAGACATAAGGCTCTTGTGCTCTTTAACACGCTTAGCTTGTGGACGGTAGATCATGAAGTAGAAGATCACAGCGAACATACCTAGCATGATAAGCATTTCGAAACCGCCGCCTGCTGGTGCACCTTCTGCTGCTGCGTGAGCTTGAGAAATAAACATTTAAAACATCCTCTATTATATTTTCGTAATTGTTTGTCTAATTGGGTCGTATCCCTTTATTTTCAAGCCCCATCACTCGGAAGAGAGATAGGGCTCGCAAAAAAGAAATACTAAGATTCTTTACCTAGTGGTGGCACTTCACGCCCCATTCTTGCGTAGAACTCTGCAACGAACTCTTCAAAGCGATCTTCATCGATAGACTGACGAATGTCTGACATTACTCGTTGGTAGAAACGCAGGTTGTGAATCGTGTTCAGTCGAGCACCTAGGATTTCGTTACAACGATCCAAATGGTGTAAGTACGACTTGCTGTAGTTCTTACAAGTGTAACAGTCACAATCTGAATCTAGTGGTGTTGTATCGGTTTTATGCTTCGCATTACGGATCTTGATCACACCTTCCGTTACAAACAGGTGACCATTACGTGCATTTCGCGTTGGCATAACACAGTCAAACATATCGATACCGCGACGAACACCTTCAACCAAGTCTTCAGGTTTGCCTACACCCATTAGGTAACGAGGCTTATCTTCAGGCAGTTGAGGACATGTGTGCTCAAGAATGCGGTGCATATCTTCTTTTGGTTCACCTACTGCTAGACCACCTACTGCGTAACCGTCAAAGCCAATTTCTGTTAGGCCTTTAACGGATACATCACGAAGGTCTTCGTATACGCCACCTTGTACAATACCGAACAGTGAGTTCGGGTTTTCTTGCTTATCAAAATGATCACGTGAACGCTGAGCCCAACGAAGAGACATCTCCATTGAGTCTTTAGCTTCTTTGTGCGTTGCAGGATAAGGCGTACATTCGTCAAAGATCATTACAATGTCTGAACCTAGATCCTTTTGGATTTCCATCGACTTCTCAGCGTCCATGAAAATCTTGTCACCGTTTACAGGATTACGGAAATGAACACCTTCTTCAGTGATTTTACGCGTTGCACCTAGGCTGAATACTTGGAAGCCACCTGAATCAGTCAAGATAGGACCTTTCCAGTTCATGAAATCGTGCAAATCACCGTGCAGTTTCATGATTTCTTGACCAGGACGTAGCCATAGGTGGAATGTATTACCTAATAGGATTTCAGCACCTGTGTCTTTTACTTCTTCAGGTGTCATGCCTTTTACCGTACCGTAAGTACCTACAGGCATAAATGCTGGGGTTTCAACGGTACCGCGTTCAAACTGAAGTTGACCACGACGTGCGCCGCTATTAGTTTTTTTAAGTTCGTATTTTAATTTCACGAAGCCTCCAATATGCCAGAGAAACAATCTGACTGTTAATTCAGAACCTTAGGCCAAACAAAAGTTCAGTCTAGTGGGTTCTATGAGGAGCGGTCGCGTATTCCTTGCGAGAGATTAGACAGACACCCTGCCCGACTCCTAGCTTACTGCTAGCACCCGTAAATTCTGCTTATATCGTTTATAACCAGCTAAAATTAGCTCGTTTTCTTATTGATGAACATCGCATCACCGTAGCTGAAGAAACGGTATTCGCTCTTCACTGCGTGATCGTATGCGCCCATCACATTGTCGTAGCCAGCAAATGCACTCACCAACATAATCAGCGTTGATTCTGGTAAGTGGAAGTTGGTAATCAAGCAATCCACCAGCTGATATTCATAACCAGGGAAGATGAAGATTTCTGTGTCACCAAAGAAAGGAACTAACTCAGTGCCATTTTTCAATGCATCTTGAGCCGCACTTTCTAGTGAACGCACAGAGGTTGTACCAACGGCAATAATACGCCCGCCACGTGCTTTTGCAGCAGCTACGGCATCCACCACTTCTTGCGGTACTTCAACGTACTCAGCATGCATGTGGTGGTCATTGATATTATCGACTTTTACTGGCTGGAACGTACCAGCACCAACGTGAAGTGTCACGTAAGCAAACTCAACACCTTTTTCTTTCATGTCAGCCATTAGCTTATCATCAAAGTGAAGGCCTGCTGTTGGCGCAGCAACCGCACCCGGCTTTTCATTATAGACAGTTTGGTAGCGCTCTTTATCGGCGTCTTCATCTGGACGATCGATGTAAGGAGGCAGTGGCATGTGACCAACACTGTTAAGAATCTCTAAAACGCTTTGATCGGATGTGAAATGGATTTCAAATAACGCATCATGACGTGCCACCATTTCAGCTTCATACTCATCGTTCTCACCAAGGAACAATTTGGTACCCGGTTTCGGTGATTTAGAACAACGAACATGCGCAAGAATGCTTTTCTCATCCAGCATACGTTCAACCAACACTTCAAGCTTACCGCCTGATGCCTTGCGACCGAATACACGAGCAGGAATCACGCGAGTGTTATTAAAAACAACAAGATCGCCTGGCTCAACCAAGTCTAAAACGTCTTTAAACGAACCATCAGCTAGGTTGCCATTGTTGCCATCTAATTTAAGTAGGCGGCTTGCTGTGCGCTCCTCTTGAGGGTAGCGAGCAATGAGTTCATCTGGTAGGTCAAAGTGAAAATCTGAAACTTGCATGTGTCGAGTCTTGTCTTAGTTGATGATATTTATGCCGTTGACGAATATTAAGTCGAAGTTGCCGAACAATCGTTTCGGTAAGTAAATCGTTACCAGAAACACATCGTAAACATGACTAAAAATTTCGCAGTGGGCTAGTATAGGCACACGAGCCGCAATAGCAAGGTTTACAGCATTGGATTATTGTAAAGAGTCGTAAAATAATACGACCACTCCCCCTCATAAAAAAGCCAAAATTAGTTGCATGAAACTCACCCAAAAATGCGTTAGATCTCAGTTATTTTTTGGATAAAAAACTATAGTAATAGCAACAAATAAAAAAGAAGGAGGTCCGTATGATCAAGGTTGAAGATATGATGACTCGCAACCCTCATACCCTATTGCGCTCACACTCACTGGCCGATGCAAAGCACATGATGGAAGCGCTTGATATCCGCCATATTCCGGTTGTTGATGCCGACAGACAACTACTTGGCGTCGTCACACAGCGAGACGTTCTTGCCGCTCAAGAATCTAGCCTACAAAACATCCCACAAGCTCAATCCTATACTCTTGCAACACCACTCAATGACATCATGCACAAGAGTGTTATGTCTGTAGAGCCGCGCGCAGGACTAAAAGAGTCTGCTGTTTATATGCAGAAACACAAAGTGGGCTGTTTACCTGTCGTAGAGAACCACGAACTCGTGGGCATCATTACAGACAGCGATTTCGTTACGATAGCCATTAACCTGCTAGAGCTACAAGAAGAAGCGGAACCGGAAGAGGTCGAAAGTTAGTCCGTTTGTATTACTCACGATAATCCTTAGAGCCTTTGAACCTGAGGCTCTTAACATATCTAAATTCTGACACGTCTAAAATCTCATCTATTTTTATGAAAAGCCGAGAGAAAAGTTACAAAAAACAACAATATCAACAACCTATTTTACCCATCATTCTTAGACATCAAAATATAGTGGATACATACTATTTATTGATATATTTATCGTTAGAATCATGTAAGAATTTGTTAAGAATAAAAACAAGCTGCCTTACTAGGAATGATATTTATGAGTTTAAAGAAATTGCTGTCCTTAGGTTTTGGCGTGATTCTCGCGCTAATTTTGGTTATTTCAGTCGTTGCTTCATTACGCTTTTATCAATCGAGTGATGGGTTTAACACCTACCGCTCTCTTGCAATAACAAGTGTCTCAACAGGTCGAATCCAAGCCAATATACTGGAAGCTCGTTTATCTGCACTTAAATATATTAAAAACCCTATTCCGTCACATGCTTCTGAACTGAATAGACGTATCACCGCATCAAATCAATTGATAGATGAAATATTAGACTCTCATCTTGACGATCTACACAAAAATGAATTCCTAACGATAAAGAAGCAGCTTGATCAATATAGCCAAGGCTTTAACAAGGTTGTTCAACTTGTTAATACTCGAAACAACCTAGTTCAAGAGGCCTTAGACCCATCAGGAGTCAATATGCGTGAGGCAGTGACTAACCTAATGACCCAGGCTTCAGCTGAAGAAGATTTAGAAGTTGCTGTCAGTTCAGGACAGCTTCAGCAGCATGTATTGCTATCAAGATTGTACTCTTCTAAATTTCTGACGAGCAATAAAACAGAAGATGCTCAGCGTGCTGAAAAAGAGTTTGCCTCTGCCGCACTACTTGCAGAAACAATCGAATCTCAACTCATGTCGATGGAACAAATCAACTACTTAAACGATTTCACTAGTGCCTTCAAAATTTACCGCAACACATTTTCAAAGATCGTTGACACTATAAACACGCGAAATGGCATCATTTCAGGGACTCTTGATCTTGCTGGTGTTAATGCAGCAAAAACAATTGAAGAGATAAAGCTATCAACAAAGTCAGAGCAAGACTCTGTCGGGCCTAATATGGTCGAGCGATTCTCTAACGCGCAATTTGTGCTTGGCGTTCTTTCAATTCTCGTTGTCGCCGCTTCTCTTAGCATTGCCGTTTCGATTTACCGCAGTGTATGGAAAGTCGTTGGAGGAGAGCCAAGTGACATCCAAGCAATTGTTGCCGAAGTCGCCGCTGGTGATCTTTCAAAGCAGATTCCAATTACGGGTAAAGAAACCGGTATATACGCAAACATTTTAGAAATGCGCCAAGAACTACGTCGAATAATCGATGGTTTCCACCAGATTTCAGACAATGTTTCAGCAGCCTCCGTTGAGCTAACCGCGGTAATGAGCCAAACAGAAGGAAATGCTCAACAAGAACTGAGTCAAATGGAACAAATCGCGACAGCCATCAATGAACTTTCTAGTACTGCGAGTGAGGTTAGCCAGAATGCAGCTAGCGCAGAGAGCGCTGCAACTGGGGCAACGACAAATGTCAAAGATGGCAGTGTTTCCCTCGATGCATCAGATGATATATCTCGAAAAGTTGAAGACTCGATCGAAGAAACATCAAACATCGTTAATCAATTGCAAGAGTACTCGGTAGAGATCGGTAGTGTTATTGAAGTGATCAATTCAATTTCTGAGCAAACTAACTTACTTGCGTTAAATGCAGCCATTGAAGCCGCTCGAGCGGGAGAGCAAGGCCGAGGCTTTGCGGTAGTTGCAGATGAAGTTCGTTCTCTTGCCGCTAAAACGCAACAATCAACGGTCGATATTCAAGAAATAATATCTCGCCTTCAGGCTCAAGCGAAAGATGCGAACCAATTTATGCAATCCAACCTTTCGTTAGCAGAAGAATCTAGACAGTATAGCGAACAGCTTCGTGCTGCATTCGCTTCTATCACTGACTCTGTACAACTAATATCTGATATGAACACACAAGTAGCCACAGCGTCTGAAGAACAATCAGGCGTAACACAAGATATTTCACAAAATGTTTCTCTGACCTTTGATATTGTTCATCAAAATGTTTCAGGAATTGAGCAGAGCAAACAGGCAAGTGAAGAACTCTCTTCATTAGCTGTTAAGCAAAAAGACTTGCTGAGTTTTTTCAAAATCTAACGTTATAGTAAAATAGATAAATAAGCTTCTAACGCCACTATTTGTGGCGTTTTTCTTTTCAAATGAACAAACAAAAAGAGCAGCCAAATAGCTGCTCTTTTTCTTTTGAATTTTATTTTCTAGTTTTTTAAAGCAATTCTGAGACCACATCAGCTAACTGATGAAAGGTTTCAAGACGTGACGAGCTTGGTCGCCATACAAGGCCTATGTCTCGGTATGCTTGTTGGCCTGGCGGGTCGATCACCACTAAATTCTGATTTTGCAACAAACCATGATCGATCGCCATTTGTGGGATAAAGGTGGTTCCTAAACCATTTGCCACCATTTGTACCAACGTATGTAGGCTTGTGGCGGTGAACGGGTTTATCTTCTCTTTGTCGGTTAGCTTACAAGCTGATACCGCGTGCTCGGTTAAGCAGTGCTCGTTCTCCAACAAGAATACAGATTCGTCTGGCAGGTCATCATATTTAATCGGAACACGAATACCATCGGCTTGATTGCGGCTGATTACCATTCTGAAAGGGTCTTGCCCAACAACTTTGCTCTCCATGTTGTCGATATCGACAGGCAAAGCCAGAATCAGTACATCCAACTCACCATGACGCAACGCAGCCAATAGGTTAGTGGTCGTGTCTTCCCGTAACAACAAGTTCAACTGTGGAAAACGTTGGTTCGCTTCTTGTACCAAATCGCACAATAGGAATGGAGCAATAGTAGGAATACACCCTACTCGCAACTGCCCTTGCATCGCGTCTCCATTACATAGATTTCCGAGCTCAACCAAGTCTTGCCCTTTCGCCAATAACTCTCGACCATGCTTAACCACCAGCTCACCCGCTTGAGTGAAAACCAATGGGCTCTTTTTATCTTTCTTCTCATAGAGAGGACAACCAATGAGTTCTTCCAGGTTTTGAATGCCTTTACTTAGTGTCGATTGACTCACGAAGCAGCGATCCGCAGCGTCGCTAAAGTGGCGAGTTTCGTGAAGAGTAACAAGATAGTGAAGTTGCTTAAGACTTGGCCATTTATTCATGAAATTACTTTGTAATATGAGTAGGATAACTTAAGTGAAGGTCATTTGACCTAAGGAACGGACAAAGAATAAGCTTATCGCTTTTTTCGATTAACTTAATCTATTTAATTCGCTTTTTTCTATAGTACCGATTGTACTATAGTTTGTCCCGTAGAAACGGAGCCCAAACAAAGATGTGTTGGGCCAACTAATTTTTTAGGAGATTCCAAATGGTACTAGTAGGTCGTCAAGCCCCTGACTTTACTGCAGCAGCTGTTCTAGGTAACGGTGAGATCGTTGATAACTTCAACTTCGCAGAATTCACTAAAGGTAAGAAAGCGGTAGTTTTCTTCTACCCACTAGACTTCACTTTCGTTTGTCCTTCAGAGCTAATCGCTTTCGACAACCGTCTAGAAGATTTCCAAGCTAAAGGCGTTGAAGTAATCGGTGTTTCTATCGATTCTCAATTCTCTCACAACGCATGGCGTAACACTGCTATCGCTGACGGCGGTATCGGTCAAGTTAAATACCCTCTAATTGCTGACGTTAAGCACGAAATCTGCAAAGCATACGATGTTGAGCACCCAGAAGCAGGCGTTGCTTTCCGTGGTTCTTTCCTAATCGACGCAGACGGCCTTGTACGTCACCAAGTAGTTAACGATCTTCCACTAGGTCGTAACATCGACGAAATGCTACGCATGGTAGACGCACTAAACTTCCACGAGAAGAACGGTGAAGTATGTCCTGCACAATGGGAAGAAGGTAAATCAGGTATGGACGCATCTCCACAAGGTGTTGCAGCATTCCTATCTGAGCACGCTGACGACCTAAGCAAGTAATTACCTCTTAAGCCCGAACTCAACGCGGGTTAATGGTTGGAAGACTCTCTATAAAGAGAAATAAAGCATAAGCTAATAGCGCAAAGCGCACCGCCAATCAGTTAAGAAGTAAAGTCCTATTAAAAGCCCGAAGTTAACGCTTCGGGCTTTTTTCATATCTCTCCGACGACAATTCTCTACCTAAACCGTCTCTGCAACATTTAATAGAGGCAGTTACAAGAACAAACTTTACCCCTATTTTCCTCTGCTACCACCTATTCATATCCGTATCTAGGTTGTTATGATTTCGTCCGTATCTTTTTGAACGGATAAATACGATGAACACCGAAATTGAAGTCTGTATCGATAACTTAGAATCTCTATATAACGCACTATCTGGTGGCGCGAATCGAATTGAGCTTTGCTCTTCATTAGCACTTGGCGGGTTAACTCCAAGCTTCGGAATGATGAAGCAAGCGGCAAAAATTTCGTCCGTACCAGTTTATGCCATGATACGACCGAGACAAGGTGACTTCATATTCGATTATGACGATATCCTCTGTATGCTGGAAGATATTGAAGCTTGTGCAAGAGCAGGGTTGAATGGCGTCGTTCTGGGTGTACTAACACCTGATGGTGAGATTGATATGTCTGCAATGCAAATTCTCTCAAGCAAGGCTCACCAATTCAAACTAGCAATCACCTTCCACCGTGCAATCGACCAACTTCAGGATTATAAAGTAGCGTTAGAGCAGATTATTGAGCTTGGATGTGAAAGGATCCTGACGTCAGGGCTTGCTATTAATGCAGAGCAAGGCATCAATGTGCTCGCAGATATGGTCAAACAAGCCGATGGCAGAATCGATATCATGGCTGGTGCTGGCGTCAACGCAACGAATGCCAAAATGATTCAAAGCTCCACCCAAGTACCTGCACTTCACCTTTCAGGTAAATCGACAAGACCCAGCCTAATGGAAAGCAATTCAAGCGCTCAAATGGGCAGTAATGATGTTGATGATTATCAGATACCAGTAACTGATGCGAATAAGATATCCAATGTGAGAGCTGCCCTCACCGCTTAGGGTAATCGTCACTAACACAAATCCAGAGAACCACGCTGACGAATCTAGCGGACTGGCGTATATTAGAGTTAATAGCACAGAAAATTTTCATGGACAGATATGGCTAAAGACTTATTCAGCTCTCTTGATTTAAACCTGTTACGAACATTTCTTATTGTTTATCAAGAAAAAAACACCAGAAAGGCTGCGGAACGTTTATTCGTTTCTCAGCCAGCGGTTAGCCAAGCCCTACAAAAGCTAAGACACCACTTCAACGATGACCTTTTCGTAAAGGTTCATGGAGGCTTACAACCTACGGCATTTTCAGAGCAGCTCACCAATCAAATAAAACCATTCATGGACGGTCTATCTATCGCGGTTAATACATCAAACACTTTTGATCCGAAAGAGATCGATTACACGTTGAAAATAGCCCTATCTCCAGTGGTGCTTTCTTGTCTGTCTGGCTCAGATATACAAAAAGATGAGGTTTTGATTGGAGTAAGCTACTTAGGGGAAAAGACAAGTAAAGAAGTTTATACAAGGCAGCTCATTGAATTAACAGGACGTATATTTGTTAGGAAAGATCACCCTTTAAAGCAAAACACCGTGACTCCATATGACATGGCAGGGTACGAAATCGCATCTTTAGTAACGCCAGGTTGGAATGACAATTTTAGCTTAGCGTCTCAGATTCTAACCGACCTTTCCATCGAGCATCGTATCGGTTTTCGCAGTGAGTTGGTCATGGCTCTGATCGACGTTATTCAACATACTGATATGTACATGCCCCATTCCAACCTTTTCCCAGTAGAAAACTATCCGACATTACGCGGGATAGATGTCTCAGTGGACGGAAAAACACTGAAAACTCCGGTCTATAGTTATATACACATTAAAAATCGAAACTCACCTTTAACAAATTGGCTTTCAAAACTCATAGAGCAAGTTTTATCAGAACAAGTACAAAAGTAAGTTCGATTAAAAGTTATATATTGTATTTTACTCTTCCGGACGCCAGCTCAGTGCGCTAGCAATAGTACCGATAACTAATGTGTCTTTTTCAGCGTCATTAAGTTCAGGTAACATCTGTAGCGTTATCATTCCATTTGTCTGTGCAGCCGCTACTTCTTGCGAAGCGTGTTTAAAGCTATACCCTAGTGGTTTTTCTACCGACATTAAAAGGTCTTTACTTGAATGGACAGTTTCTACGTCATATTTATTCGCCCCAACTCGGATGTAGCCAGCTTCTTTCTTTTCTAAGCTAACACTGATCATCCCAGATTGAGGCTCTAAAACGAACTCTCCTATATTCTCATTGCTTTGAGATACAGAACAGCGGTAAGGTTTATTGCCACCAAAATCAACACCCATGTAGTTAACTGAAGTGCCAGCGCCAGAACAGACTAAGTTCCACACTTGGCCATTATCGACTCTAGTGATTTCAGCAGCCAGCTCACCCTCTTTGAATGAAACAGTCTCAAACCATGTTGAACCTGATGAATCTCGGCTATATTTACCTTGGTACATACCTGCAATATCAAACGTCCCTTCTTGTCCTAACCCCCAAAAATCACCATCAGTTTTAACCATGAGTTCTGGCTGCTGATTAACCGCATCTGATTTGTCCATGATGGCAACGCTGCCGCACGCAGTTAACGCGAAAAGAGGAGTCACAACGAAAAGAAACTTCTTCATACTGATATCTACCTAAAAATAAATGTAAGGGAAAAATTCAGTAAAAGAATAAATTAAAGATAAGTAAGAATATAGCGAGCATCAATGAGCTATATCGATACTATCGTTATTTCTCTCATGAGCCTTAAACAAATACATTACAGAACATCAGCTTATGTTTAGACACTTCTATCACGCTCGTTTTGTAAGGCTACGTAAGACCCAAAGATCACGTGTAATGATTTACTCCTGCTGATAAGCAAGCATTATCACAGAGATAATCAATGCGAATTAGCCTGCTCTTTCAAAGCCCATATAATGATCACCGTTAGCCAGTGATTTCACTGGATTCACGCATGGATCGACCTAATGCTAAGGAGAGCGCAAAATTACTTCGGTGGTACCATGAAATTTAAAACACTTCTTTTAGCTTCAGCTTTATTCTCAACCTCTGCACTTTCAAATGGTCTTCACTTATCTCCTGAACTAAAGATTGGTTCTTATCATGGTTTTGGAATACAAGCAGGTATTACTGATGTGGAAAATCTAGGTGCGGTTTATCTGAGCTATTCTCAGCTTTGGTATGACAGCGACCGATACGATGAAACGGTTGATGCGTACCGCGTTGGTATTCAAAATATGTTTGGAAGCAACCAGAACCACGGCTTTCAGGCGGAGATTGGTGT
Organism: Vibrio sp. FF145; assembly: GCF_041439075.1. Taxonomy (NCBI): domain Bacteria; kingdom Pseudomonadati; phylum Pseudomonadota; class Gammaproteobacteria; order Vibrionales; family Vibrionaceae; genus Vibrio; species Vibrio sp. FF145. Next base: position 17,592 of record NZ_JBGONH010000019.1, on the reverse strand, counting down.
AGCGAGTTATGACGGAACAAAAACGCGTAACGGCGAAATTGAAGAGAAGACAGCACATGGTTTAAGCCTAGGTGGAGCCTACGTTTACCAAGCAACACCAGTGCTTGGGCTACGAGCTGGTGTGGATATGAATATTTTTGATCACAATAAGACCTTCGTGCCTTACGACACAACAATCAACCTTAACCTTGGTGCAATTATTCGCTTCTAAAGTTAATACCTACTTCAGTGCGTCATCTAGGCTTTGATCACCAAGGTGGCGTACATCTTTACCTTTCACAAAGTAAATAATATATTCACAGATATTTTGGCAACGATCTCCCACTCGCTCAATCGCACGAGCTGACCACATCACTTGCAGGATATTGGGGATGTTCTTAGGGTCCTCCATCATGTACGTCATCAACTGACGAATCACAGCTTCATATTCCGCATCCAGCTTATCGTCAAGTTTATGTACTTCCGCCGCCGCGTCTACATCCATACGAGCAAAAGCATCTAATACTTGATGCAGCATAGTGATAGCCTGACGACACAATGGTTCTAACGAGACGTGAAATTTTTGTTCTTTGGTCGAAGGGATCTCAATCGCACCCTGTGCGATTTTAGAGGCCACATCGCCAATACGTTCTAGATCAGTAATGGTTTTGATGATCGCCATAATCAAACGCAGATCTTTGGCAGTCGGCTGACGTTTCGCGATAATACGAGTACATGCTTCATCGATTGAAACTTCCATCGCATTCACTTTATGGTCGTCACGAATTACTTTTTTGGCCAGTTCCGCGTCATCTTTATGAAGCGCTTGCATCGCAAATGACAACTGCTGCTCTACCAATCCACCCATAGTTAATACGTGTGTACGGATAGATTCTAATTCGACATTAAACTGTCCTGAGATGTGGCGACCAAAATGCATGTCAGCTCCTTAAAAGAAATGAATAAAGTCATTTATTTTAGAGTGACTTAGCTCTAGATGGCGCGAACTTAAACGTTAGCCGTACCTACCTGTAATGTAGTCTTCCGTTTGATTTTTCAATGGCGAAGTAAATATAGAATCAGTATCTGAGTACTCGATCAACTTACCCATATGGATAAAAGCGGTGTGGTCACTCACGCGAGCTGCCTGCTGCATGTTATGAGTAACAATAACAACGGTGTATTGGGTTTTAAGTTCGTTGATCAACTCTTCAATCGTCAATGTCGAAATCGGATCGAGTGCCGATGTTGGCTCATCCAATAACAGCACTTCAGGTTCGATGGCAACCGCACGAGCGATGACTAAACGCTGCTGTTGACCACCCGATAACCCAAAGGCGTTCTCATGCAAACGATCTTTGACTTCATCCCACAACGCCGCGGCGCGCAGAGAGCGCTCAACTGCATCATCAAGATCTCGGCTGTTGCTCACGCCTTGCAGCCTCAATCCATAAACCACATTCTCATAGATAGATTTAGGAAAAGGGTTCGGACGTTGAAACACCATGCCGACTCGGCGTCGTAAGGTCGCGACATCCACCTTAGGGTGATAGACGTTCTTGCCATGAAGCTTTACTTTTCCGGAAACCTTACAACCTTCAACAAGATCGTTCATGCGATTAATGCAACGCAGTAGAGTCGACTTACCACACCCTGATGGGCCAATAAACGCGGTCACCTGTCCCTTTGGGATTTGCATTGAAATATCATCAAGTGCTTGGCTCTCTTTATAATAAAGATTCAGCCCTTCAATCGAGATAGCAATTTGCTCATCCTTCAAATTGTGAACATCAAGTGGTGCTTGGTAACCCAAGGTTTCATTAATCGAGAACATCTAATCTTGTCCTAAGGTTCGGTATTTTTCACGCAAGTTATTACGGATATTGATGGCCGTTAAATTCAATCCAACAATCACAGTAACCAGTAAAAATGAAGTCGCATACACTAAAGGTCGTGCCGCTTCGATATTAGAGGTTTGAAACCCAACATCATAGATATGAAAACCTAAATGCATGAACTTTCTGTCTAAATGCAGGTATGGGAACTGACCATCCACAGGCAAGCTTGATGCGAGTTTCACCACACCCACCAGCATTAATGGGGCAACCTCCCCCGCAGCTCTCGCGATTGCCAAAATCAAACCGGTGATAATCGCAGGGCTTGCCATCGGTAAAACAATGCGCCAAAGCGTCTCGAATTGAGTAGCACCAAGCGCTAATGAACCGTGCCTCACGGAGCTAGGGATACGCGTTAAGCCCTCTTCCGTTGTTACAATAACAACGGGTAATGTTAATACCGCTAAGGTCAGTGCGGACCATAATAGGCCCGGCGTACCAAATGTCGGAGCGGGTAATCGTTCTGCGTAAAACAAAGAATCGATTGAGCCACCTATGGTATACACAAAGAATCCTAAGCCAAATACACCATACACAATCGACGGTACACCCGCTAAGTTAATTACGGCAATACGAATCAAACGTGTTAATGCGTTGTTTTTTGCATATTCATGAAGATATATCGCAGCAACCACACCAAGAGGCATCACTACAATCGACATAAGAATAACCAACAGTACCGTGCCAAAAATCGCAGGAAACACACCGCCTTCAGAGTTTGAGTCTCGTGGGTTCTCCGACAAGAACTTCCAAACTTGTTTTCCCCAATGTCCAACCTTTTCAAGATAAGACATATTATTCGGGTACCAATAATCCAAAATATGACTGAGCGAAATTTCAACCTGCTCTCCTGTCATATCTTCTACCAACAAGCTTTCGACATTGAGCTGTGTTCTAAGATGCTCAAGCTTTACTTCGGCTTCAGCCAACTGGCGATTTAATTCCAGTTTAGTTTGAGTATAGGTTTTAAGGTATTCATCGCTCACTGACTCATTGAGTTCAAGCTTACGTTTTTCTAAGCGCAAATTTTCCAATTGCCAGCTGATATTGCGGATTTCTTGGTTCACTACACGCGACGTTTCTTTACGTAACGTATCAGCGAACGCCAAGCCTTGCTCGAGCTTTTGGTCTATGTTCGAATCAAAGGTGCCAGAAGCGGTTATAAAACCCACTGGTTTACCAAAGAAATAACCACCTCGACTTCGCTCAATCACAGCCCAGTCAGGTGGGGTGGTTGGTTCACGTAAGTTCACATCCAAAATGGAAACAAAGTCCGCTGGATAAATCTCCCTGTTGGCAACTTTGATACTTAAGCGCTGAATTAGCCCAGTCGACAGGTTTTGAGTCGACAAGAGGTCGTGTACTTGTGGGACTTGCTCTATCGGGATGTATTTTCGTTCATATAACTGGCCAATCAATACATCTTGCTTTACTACCGTTTCGTCGAGGCCGACAACTAACGATGCATCTTTAGAATCCACTTGCCATTGGTACAAAGGAGCAGGCCAAAAATAAGTCAAGCCCTTCCAGCCAATCAACAGCATTAGGCCAAGAACCGAAAGCATACTGATGCTCACCGCCCCGCCCGTAAGCCAGATCCACGGAGAGCCTGATTTAATCCAAGACAATAATGACTTCAGTTTATTCATCATGAACGACCTTGCTCTGACGTGCTGAACCCAAGGAAGAGCCAAGTTCGTGAGATACGCTAATCAAACAGCGAACAGCCATTGATAGAGATTGAGGTAGAGTTTTAAAACTACAGCGCACGATATTTATCTCTCAGTCTTTGTCTAACCCACTCTGCGACAGAGTTCACCGCGAACGTAAAAATAAACAGTAAGAGTGCTGCTAAGAACAACAATCGGAAGTGAGAACCACCCACCTCGGACTCTGGTAACTCGACAGCAATTGTTGCCGATAATGTCCTCATCCCTTCCAAAATATTCCAGTCAAGAATAGGGGTGTTACCTGTCGCCATCAAGACAATCATAGTCTCGCCAACCGCTCGTCCTAGCCCCATCATGATTGCAGAAAAGATACCTGGGCTAGCCGTCAATAACACCACATAAATAAGGGTCTGCCACGCTGTTGCGCCCAGCGCCAGTGAGCCATCGGATAAATGTTTTGGCACAGAGAAAATAGCGTCTTCTGCAATCGTGAAAATTGTCGGGATGACAGCAAAGCCCATAGCGAAGCCAACCACCAGCGCATTACGTTGGTCAAAGTCGATGCCATAGTTAGCCAAGAAGGTACGAATATCACCACCAAACAACAAGGCTTCCATACCATTTTCACCAGCAAAGACTGCCATCACAGTAATCACCAATACCGGGATCAATATCAGAGCATGCCAACCATTAGTAAAACGGCTCGTCACCATTTTTGGCAAACAGAACCAAACAAGCCCAGTCAGTAGCGTGCTCAGTGGTAATAGCACCATTAACGAGAAGACGGCCGTTAAATGCGTTTCAACAATGGGAGCAAACCAAAGCCCAGCCAAGAATCCGATGATAACGGTCGGAAGAGCTTCCATCAGTTCTATCGACGGCTTCACGACTCTTCGCATTCGTGGAGACATGAAGTATGCGGTGTAAATGGCTCCGAGCACAGCAACCGGCACGGCAAACATCATCGCAAACAAAGCGGCTTTGATAGTACCGAATGTGATAGGGACTAAACTGAATTTTTCTTCAAAGTCATCGTTCGCCGACGTTGATTGCCAAACGTATTGTGGCTCAGGATAGCTTTCGTACCAGACTTTTTGCCAAAGCGATGAGAATGATATTTGCGGATATTCGTTATCAACTTTAGCCACGCTGATGGTGCCATCAATCAGCGTCGCCAAATGCAGTTCGTTAGCAGACATAGCCGCTAATTGTGGTGACTTATCAAATGCGCGCTCAAACAGCGACAGCTTTTCACTGGTCGTATAGTGGCTTTGTAATGTGCCATTCTGATAGAAACTATAAAAACCCTTTCTATAAGTATCTGGCAGAATAAACTGAACCTCTTCGGCGAGTTGGAAGTCGCGAATATGGGTCAGGCTACGCTTTTCATCTTTGAGTACATCGAACCACTGAGAAACCTGTCCGTCCTCATGCGTAACCAACAGTGAATAAGCTCCAGACAGTAAATCGATACTTTTCACCGAGTGCTTCGCATCATTTAAGCTAAGATCAATCACTTCACGAACATTGAAGCCGCTATCGGATAACTTCAATACAACTAAATCCGATTGTGCTCGAAGATATAAAGTTTGGCCATCAGGCGTGACTAACAACTGTTGCTGTAAACCCAACTTATCCGACAGCCATTGACTCTTCTGAAAAACATACTGACCAGTAAGATCACTCTGGTACCACTTAACCAAAACTCGTTGATCGCTTAGCTGAGCGGCAACCGTGATACCACGTCCATTCTTAGAGAACGCAAATTTTTCGATTGTTGTTCCGTTTGATGATTCATCATTTAAAAACGGTTCCGGGAGATCGATTTGCTCAATTTTAGGTTCGGCTTCACTGCCCTTTTGCAGCACAGGCGCACTATACTCAGGGTAGAAAAAAGTAAGGTTGCTTGCGCTATCAGCAAAGGCAAACCAGTTTTCAGATGGGGTATTTCGAGAAAAAGCGATGGGGTTAGCTAAAACATTACGCTCAAAGTAAGAATGTGTATTTTGAGACTCTAAATCCCAAAACTGCACCAAACCGGATTTTTCGATAGTAAACGCATGCTGACCGTATTCATCCACGGATAAGGCGATAGGCTTTTCTATGGCTACTGTCTTCACGGCTTGGTCAGTATCTAAACCAGTATCAGAAAATACCGGTAAAATGACCATCGCCAAGTAAACAAAGATCAGCACCAGAGCAGCTAGAACACTGACCGCGCCACATGTCACCGAAAAACGGACGAGACGATCTTTCAACCATCTTTTTTTGTCGCGCTCTTTCAATGAAAATTGGGCTGAAGCCATCTGTTTATCTACCTTTTTTTAGCTACTGACATAATATGTACGTTAGATGACAATTATATTACAAGTTACGTTAAACAACTGAAACTAATAACAAGTTTGTTGACCATATTTCTTAAAGTAAGATCATAGATTTTGTGAATCTTGTCATTCTAAATTAAAGTAACCAGCTCTATAGCCAGCACTCAAGGATTATCATCTCGATGGAAAAAGACTATGTCACAAAAGAACTTAGCTGGTTATCCTTCAACGAAAGAGTGCTCCAAGAAGCAGCCGACAAATCAGTACCCTTAATCGAAAGAGTTCGTTTTTTAGGTATTTACTCGAAAAACCTCGATGAGTTTTACAAAGTCCGATTTGCTGATGTGAAACGAAAGATCTTACTTCAAGATCCTCAATTACCTGCCAACTCGCAGAAAACCCTGCTAACTCAAATGCAGAGCCAAGCAAGTAAGCTCGATGCTCAATTCCATGAATTGTATAGCGAATTACTATTGGAACTGGCGCGCAATCGTATTTTTCTGGTCAACGAACAGCAAATCAGCGAAGAGCAAAGTGAGTGGATCAAAAAGTATTTTAAGAAAAAAGTGCTTCCACATTTAACTCCGTTTCTCTTGAACGAAGATAGCCAGTTACTCAATATTATCAAAGATGAACAAAGCTACTTGGCGATCGACATTGAGCAAGAGACATCTTCTCAATATGTCTTACTCGAAATCCCATCTGAAGCTCTCCCTCGATTTGTTAAGTTACCAGACACTTCGGGTTCACAGCGTACGACTTTGATCTTATTAGATAATATAGTTCGATTTTGTTTAGATGACTTGCTTAAAGGATTCTTTGAGTATGACTCCGTGCGTTGCTTTGCTATAAAAATGACTCGTGATGCCGATTATGACCTTCAAGAGAGCAATGAAAATACTCTACTAGAATCTATGTCGTTGGGTTTAGAACAGCGTTTGACGGCACTACCGATACGCCTTATCTATGAGTCAGAAATGCCCGCTGAAATGCTCAATTTCTTACAAGTCAGACTTAAACTATCTGACTATGACAGTGTCATTGCGGGTGGTCGCTACCATAACTTCAAACACTTCTCTGAGTTCCCACGCCTTAATCGACGTGATTTAGTTAATCGTCCACTACCCACGATTAAGTGCGCGCATTTCAGTCATTACCCAAACTATTTCGAAGCGATCAAAGCTCGTGACATCTTGTTGCATTACCCTTATCACACCTTTAATCACATTACTGAACTCGTGAGGCAGGCTTCCTTTGACCCGAAGGTAACTTCCATAAAAATAAACGTTTACCGTGTTGCAGAAGGTTCAAAGCTCCTTAGCTCGATCATCGATGCGGCGCACAATGGTAAGAAAGTAACTGTCGTCGTTGAGCTTCAAGCTCGCTTTGATGAGCAAGCCAATATTCAATGGACCAAGAAACTTCAAGAAGCCGGTATAAAAGTCATCCATGGCATCCCAAGTTTGAAAATCCACTCCAAGCTGTTGCTCATTAAACGGAAAGAAGGCAAGCATACGGCGCATTACGCTCATATTGGCACCGGTAACTTTCATGAAGTAACAGCGCGCGTGTATACCGATTTTTCTCTGCTCACTGCAAATGAAGATTTGACTCAAGAGGTGAGACAAGTCTTTAAGTATATTGAAAACCCTTATCAAAAATCACAGTTCAAGCAACTGATTGTGTCACCAAAGAATACAAGAAAACGCCTGTATCAGTTGATAGATAATGAAATACAAAACGCGATAGAGAACAAGCCTGCAAGTATCACTCTAAAACTCAACAATTTGGTCGACCGAGAGATCATTGAGAAGCTCTATCAGGCCAGCCAAGCCAATGTGAAAGTGAGAATGGTCATTCGTGGTATGTGCTCTCTCGTACCGGGAGTCTCCAACATCAGTGAGCAGATTGAGATTGTTAGTGTGGTCGATCGTTTTCTCGAACACCCAAGAGTGATGATCTTTGGTAACGCTGGTAATCCAAAAGTCTATATCTCCTCTGCCGACTGGATGACACGAAACTTCGATCACCGCATCGAAGTCGCCACTCCAATTTTAGATCCAAAGATCAAGCAAACCATTATCGATATCACCGAGTTTCATTTCGATGACAGCAACAAAGCTCGAGTGCTAGACCAATCGATGAGCAATCCTTACATACAAGCTCCAACAAACCCACTCGATTACCCGACGTCACAACTCTCCACTTACCACTATATTAAACGTATGGAGAAACTTGCTCGCAAGAAGTACAAACAAGAGAAGAAATCATGCCGCTAATTGATAACAAACATTCTCGATGTATTGCCGCTATCGACTTGGGTTCGAACAGTTTTCATATGGTGGTTGCCCGAGTATTCGAACAACACCTGCAATTAGTCAGCAGACACAAACAGAAAGTGAGATTAGGTGATGGGTTGGATGAGTTTAACTTCTTATCCGAAAGTGCTATCGAGCGAGGCTTGGAGTGCCTCAAAGTGTTCGCAGAACGACTAGCGGATTTTGAACTTGATGATGTAAGAGTTGTTGCGACTCATACCCTAAGAAAAGCCAAAAACGCTCAAGACTTCTTAGAGCAAGCCAAACCACTGTTTCCTTTTCCAATAGAGATCATTTCAGGTCAAGAAGAAGCTCGAATAATCTATAACGGTGTAGAACACACTCAAACCGCTTCTGAATCTAAATTGGTTATTGATATCGGTGGAGGGAGTACGGAACTCGTCGCAGGGCAAGGCTTTACGCCCCTAATTATGCGCAGTTTACCTATGGGATGCGTCAGCTTCACTCAACACTTCTTTGCTGACGGAGAGCTAACCTCACAACACTTCTCAGATGCTTATACCGCGGCTACTCGTCTATTGATGCCATTGATTGAAGAATATACAAAGGCGCCTTGGGAAATCGCCTTTGGCTCATCAGGGACGGCTAAATCAATAAAAGAGGTACTCATTGGTTTAGGCTTTACCGATGGTCTCATTACGCCACAACGTCTGTCCTATTTGAAAAATCACTTATGTGAGTTTTCATCATCCAAAACCTTAGACCTTTCAGGTTTAAGTGATGAGAGAAAGCCGGTGTTTGCTGCTGGCGTCATCATTCTTTCAGCAGCCATGGATACGCTAGACATAAAGGAGTTACATTTTTCTGATGGCGCCCTGAGAGAAGGCGTTCTTTATGACATGGAGGATAGGTTTAAAGATATTGATGTTCGAACAAGAACTGCCGAAACGCTCGTCTCTCGATACCATGTTGACGTAGCTCATGGCCAGAGAGTCAAAGAACTCGCCCTTGCATTACTGAAACAAGTGCAGCCTCAAGTAACGACTATGGTCACTAATGAGCTGTATGATCTAGTTGGTTGGGCTGCACTACTTCATGAGGTAGGGCAAAGCATCGCATTCCAAGGCTATCACCGCCATTCGGCTTATCTGCTTAAGCACACGACAATGCCCGGTTTCAATACTGAGCAACAACGTCTTATCTCGACATTGGTTCGCCACCAAAGAAAAGCGATTAAGCGACAAGACTTGCCGGAACTGTCTCTATTTTCTCCACAACAAATAACGCTACTAATTCGCATATTAAGACTCGCTATCTTACTCAATCGTCAGAGAAATCAAGCACTAGTCCCAGACACGACTCTAACGATTGAACAACAGGATAACTGGGGATTGAAAGGATCTAACAGCTATTGGTTGGCCCAAAACCAACTGCTTGAATATGAACTCAAAGAAGAACAACAACGTTGGCAAAATGCTGGATGGTCGTTAAAGGTAGAATAACGACCAGTCAAAATAAAAACAGCCTGCGACTTAGCAAGCTGTTCATACGTTCGTTTTCTAAGTTTGTATTAGCCTCAATCAGAGCCCGACTTTTGCCAACTCTTGCTCCGCGAACTCAGGCGGTATCGCTAAATAGCCATCTTTCTCTACCAGTTCTTGCCCTTGCTTCGAGAATACAAAAGTGAGGAACTCTCTCTCTACAGGAGAAAGCGGTTTATCTGGGTGTTTATTCACATACACATAGAGAAAGCGCGATAGAGGGTAATCTCCGCTTAAAATATTCGCTCGAGTAGGCTCTACGTAATCAGAACCATGCTCCGCAATAGGAATTAACTTTACACCAGCCACTCGATAACCAATACCTGAGTACCCTATCCCGCTGATTGATGAAGCGACCGACTGTACAACCGACGCTGAGCCTGGCTGTTCATTGACTCGGTTCTTGAAGTCGCCACTACATAATGCGTTTTGTTTGAAGTAGCCGTAGGTTCCCGAAACGGAATTACGACCGAACAGTTGGAATCTATGTTTTGCCCACGGCTGGCTGATACCTAAATCTTGCCAATTGTTTAGCGGCTTAGTCGCGCCACAGCGCAATGTCTCCGAAAATATGCTGTCAATTTCGCGAAAATTAAGCCCCTCGATAGGATTATCACGATGCACAAAAAGACCAATCGCATCGATAGCAACTCGAAGCGCCGTCGGCTTATAGCCATGCTCCCTTTCGAACGCTTCCACTTCTCGTAGGCGCATTGGACGACTCATAGGCCCAAGGTGAGCAGTACCTTCCGTTAATGCAGGAGGTGCAGTGGATGAACCAGAAGCCTGAACTTGAGCATTCACGTTCGGGTAGTAAGACTTAAACTCTTCAACCCATAACGTTGTCATTCCCGCTAAGGTATCGGAACCGACAGACAACAAGCTGCCAGAAATACCCGGAACCTTAGAATAATCAGGAAGAGAATCGACACTTTGCTCGGCATGAACAGGGGTAACCAAAGCTAATGCTAATAATGAACTGATGGGGAAACGCATCCGGCGTATTAAGGAACTCATGACACTGTCAATCGGCTAGGTAGCGTGAAATGGAATCGGCTACCAACACCCACTTCACTTTGAATTTCTAAATGTGAATCATGGTGACTAAGCGCATGTTTCACAATCGCTAACCCTAGGCCACTGCCCCCAGTATCGCGTGAGCGTGCTTTATCAACACGATAGAAACGCTCTGTAAGTCGATGCAAGTGTTGTGGTTCGATACCGTCTCCGGTGTCTGACACATCCAAACACGCACCTTGACTGGTTTGATACCAACGAACCTTTACGGTCGCACCAGGCGGCGTGTATTTCACTGCATTGTAAACCAGATTCGATATCGCACTTCTTAACTGATCTTCATCAGCTAATACGCGTAAGCTCTTATCAATATCAAATTCCAGCTTGTGTTCTCGCTCTCCACTGAGACTAGCGGCTTCTTTTTCAAGAACTTCCAACATCGCCGGAACGTTAACCACTTCATCCAATTCATGCATTGGCGCCGCTTCTATCTTAGAAAGAGTAAGAAGCTGATTGACCAAACTGTTCATGCGATTCAATTGCTCAGTCATCACACCATGAGCCTTAGGCCACATAGGCCCAACGACCATGTCTGGATCTTCCGTCATTTCAAGATAGCCCTGAAGTACGGTCATTGGAGTGCGTAGCTCGTGAGAAACGTTAGCGAAAAAGTTACGACGCATGCCTTCTAGCTGTTTTAGCTGAGTAACATCACGTACTACCATGAGGTGTTCGCCCTCGGTATACGGTACGATACGAAGCTCAAGCATGCGCTCCACATTAAGTGGCGAAGGCATCTCTAACGGCTCTGAGAAATCTTGTTTATTAAGGTACTTGATGAAGTCCGGCGTGCGGATCAAGTTAGAGATGGGTTGGCCTGAATCGTCTGGCCAGCGAAAACCCAGTAAATACTGAGCAAGCTTGTTGCACCAAACAATATTGCCTTCACCGCGAAACACCACAACGGCATCGGGTAGGGATTCAGCACCGTTTCTGAAACGGCGGATGAGGTTGGTCAATTCTTTGCGCTTACGACGCTGTCTCTGCTGCATACGATAGATACCGTTAAACAGAGACTCCCAGTTTCCAGAACCTGAAGGGGGTGTTAACCGCTTTTCATCCCACAACCAAGCAGACAAACGCATTTGATAGTGTAGATGCCATGCTAACTGTAATACTGTTGCAGCCAGCAATAACCAAGGTAAATAACCGAATATCCATCCGACTATAATCCAAGGTGCGTAAAAAAAAGCCAGCTCCCAAGCTAGCTTCTTCCAGGTTAACTTCTCAACCATTCAGGACTCCATAAACTGGGCAGTGAAGCCACATTAAGCCTTTGTAGAAAAACGGTAGCCTGCGCCGCGAACCGTTTGAATTAATTTGTCATGACCAGCAGATTCAAGTGCTTTGCGTAAACGTCGAATATGAACATCAACCGTACGATCTTCAACGTAAACGTTGGTACCCCAAACGTTATTGAGCAGTTGCTCTCGGCTGTATACTCGCTCTTGGTGAGTCATAAAGAAATGCAGCATTTTGAACTCGGTTGGGCCCATATCAACTGGGCCTTCGCTTGCTGTCACGCGGTGAGATACAGGGTCTAGCTTAAGACCTTGTACATCAATCACATCTTCTAGTGCAGTAGGCGTTACACGGCGGATAACCGCTTTCAGGCGAGCAACGAGCTCTTTTGGTGAAAATGGCTTGGTGATGTAATCATCAGCGCCCACTTCTAAACCACGCACCTTATCTTCTTCTTCGCCACGAGCCGTCAGCATCACCACTGGGATGTTGCGAGTTAACTCTTCACGCTTCATGTGCTTGATAAAGTTTATCCCGCTACCACCAGGTAGCATCCAATCTAGTAATACTAGATCTGGGAAAGGTTCACATAGCTTGTTTACCGCTGTATCGTAATCTTCAGCCTCTACTGCTTGGTAGCCTTTTTGTTCAAGTACAAAACACAGCATCTCACGAATAGGTGCTTCATCTTCAACGACCAGAATCCTTCTCGACATAATTGAATAGCCTTAGTATTTAATCAACGCATTGCATTATCTGGTTTAATTATGACACTTTTGTGACCTTTGAAAACAAATTTTCATATAACTGTCTCAAACATTTCACTTTTAATTTTTATTGCAGGTATAAGACAAATGGATCGAAATCTCCTATGATGAGCGTCTTCAGATAAAGGTATGAGAAATATTTATGTGGTTTAAGAATTGCCTCGTCTATCGCTTTAATCGTGATATAGACTTCAACGCAGATCAGCTAGAGAAACAACTTGAAGAGTTCCGTTTTACCCCTTGTGGTAGCCAAGACAAACAGAAGTTTGGTTGGGTAAATGCGATGGGTAGACACGGCGATATGATGACGCACGTATCAGAAAACCGCATTCTAATCTGTGCAAAGAAAGAAGAGAAAATGCTTCCAGCTTCTGTGATCAAAGATTCATTGAATGCAAAAGTAGAAACGCTTGAAGCGGAGTCTGGTACTCCTTTGAAAAAGAAAGAGAAAGACAGCCTAAAAGAAGACATCATCATCGATCTTCTTCCTCGTGCTTTCAGCCGCAGTAACTTTACTTACGCGCTGATCATGCCGAAAGAAGGCTTTATTGTGGTTGATGCTAGCAGCTACAAAAAAGCTGAAGACGTATTGGCATTACTACGTAAAACTATGGGTAGCCTGCCTGTAGTGCCAGCTATTCCAGAACAAGCGATTGAAACAACGTTAACTGAATGGGTGAAATCAGGTGATACGCCTCAAGGTATCACTATGCTCGATGAAGCAGAGCTTAAATCAATCCAAGAAGACGGTGGTATTGTTCGAGTTAAGAAACAAGAACTAGAAGCTGATGAGATAAAGAACCACATTGAAGCCAACAAAGTTGTAACTAAGCTTCTTATTAACTGGCAAGATCGCATAGAGTTCATCCTTGCTGAAGATGGCAGCATCAAGCGCCTGAAATTCAGTGATGAATTAAAAGATGAGAACGACGATATTCCTCGTGAAGATCAAGCAGCGCGCTTTGATGCAGATTTCTCACTGCTATGTGGGGAGTTCAGTGTTTTCCTTCCAAACCTATTTGAATCATTAGGCGGGTTAACTCAACCTAACGCTTAATTGTTCCGATTTAGAGCTCAGGTGTCGACGATATCTGAGCTTGTTTTCTTCTCCACCCCGCCTATCAACACCTAACAACACTCTTCGCAATACCATTGTTATCTTTAGGGCTATCAACCAAACTCATTTTAGCGTAAAATTTGCGCCCCTTTGATATCACTTGGTGGTATCAACCTGACTTGAGATCAGATTAGAGAACGAAGCAATGACGACACAAAAACCATTTGTACCTGAACTATTATCACCGGCAGGAAGCCTTAAAAACATGCGTTACGCATTCGCCTATGGCGCAGATGCAGTATACGCAGGCCAGCCACGTTACAGCCTTCGTGTTCGTAACAACGAGTTCAATCACGAAAACCTACAAATCGGTATCGATGAAGCTCATGCTCAAGGCAAAAAGTTATATGTTGTATGTAACATTCAGCCACACAACTCTAAATTAAAAACATTTATCCGCGACCTTAAGCCAGTTGTTGAGATGGGCCCAGACGCACTTATCATGTCAGATCCAGGTCTTATCATGATGGTACGTGAATCATTCCCTGAAATGCCGATCCACCTTTCAGTTCAAGCAAACGCAGTAAACTGGGCGACCGTTAAGTTCTGGTCAACTCAAGGCGTTGAGCGTGTGATCCTATCTCGTGAGCTATCTCTTGAAGAAATCGAAGAGATTCGCGAACACTGCCCAGAAACAGAGCTAGAAATCTTTGTTCACGGTGCTCTATGCATGGCTTACTCTGGTCGTTGCCTACTTTCTGGCTACATGAACAAACGCGATCCAAACCAAGGTACTTGTACTAACGCTTGTCGTTGGGAATACAAGACAGAAGCTGCAAAAGAAGACGAAAACGGTCAGATCGTTGAAGCTAACCCTACAGGCGTTGCTATTCAAGAAGTAGAAACTCAAGGTATTGAAGTTCAAGACGAGCGCCCTGACAACACTCTAGGCCTTGGTAAACCAACTGATGAAGTCGTTTTACTTTCTGAATCACACAAACCTGAAGAGAAGATGGCAGCGTTTGAAGATGAGCATGGAACTTACATCATGAACTCGAAAGACCTTCGCGCAATCCAACACGTAGAGCGTTTAACTAAGATGGGCGTTCACTCTCTGAAAATCGAAGGTCGTACTAAGTCTTTCTACTACTGTGCACGTACAGCACAGGTTTACCGTAAAGCTATCGATGATGCTGTTGCAGGTAAGCCATTTGATGAGAGCCTAATGGGTACGCTAGAGAGCCTAGCTCACCGAGGCTACACTGAAGGCTTCCTACGTCGTCACACTCACGATTCATACCAAAACTACGAATACGGTTACTCTATCTCTGATACTCAACAGTTTGTTGGTGAATTCACAGGTAAACGCCGTGGCGACCTAGCTGAAGTAGAAGTGAAAAACAAATTCCTAGTTGGTGACAGCCTAGAAATGATGACACCTAAAGGTAACGTTGTTTTCAAACTAGAAGTGATGGAAAACCGTAAATCTGAAGCGGTAGACGACGCAAAAGGTAACGGTCACTTCGTATTTATTCCTGTGCCAGCAGATCTCGATCTAGAGTATGGCTTGCTAATGCGTAACTTGAGCGAAGGCCAAGATACACGTAACGCATCAGGTAAATAACGGTTACTTGGGAAAGATAAATGGCTCTACTAATAACTGACAAGTGCATAAACTGCGATATGTGTGACCCAGAATGCCCAAATGGTGCAATCACTATGGGTGACAGTATCTTCGAAATCGATCCTGATTTATGTACTGAGTGTAAAGGTCACTATGAGAAGCCAACATGTCAGTCAGTATGTCCGATTACAAAATGTATCATTACTGACCCGAACCATATTGAAACTGACGACGAATTATTAGAAAAGTTTGTCATCATTCAAGGCTTGACCTAAAAGATAAAAGGTTCAACTTAATCATCAAGTTGAACCTTTTTTTTAACCCGACTTTTCAATGGGATATATGTTACAGAACATCTCTTTCTCAAATTGATATTCGAGTCGCTCTCGCCAGTTTATTGATTGAGCTATCGGAACAAGATAGAAGTTTTCTCTACTGGTGTCGGTCACAAATGCCATTCCATACTGCATTAACTCATAGTGAACATCATTTACGAAGCTAGGATCTAAACGTTGTCTGCCTGTTAGCTGATTGATATCAGCTCTTGAAATAGAAATACCCGAGCTTTCAGCGTTGAACCTATGTCTTAACCATTCTGAAAATTCCTTTGCACAAATCATAGTCATAGTCTTATCCTTGAATTATCTATCGACGGGCATCAGACTCTGATTTCGCATACTGCGTATAAGCCGCATCTTTCACCCCAAAAAACACTCAACCCCTGACCAAACCTTGTCAAATTAGTCATCGTCGCCCTTGCTGATATCATTATTGATTTTATTGATATCAAACGATGTTCTTAATCTCGTGTTTATAAACTCTAGACAAAAGTGTGATATTTCTCCAGTTTTAGAGTCGAGAAAACCAGTGGCATTACCACTGCAAAAATCCTCGATGAAGAGGGTTACTTATTTGATATCAAGGCCAAACATTGACTTGGCATCACTTTAACTCTCTTTTTTTTCTTACTTTTAACGACTTTTTTAGGTGGAGGAACGGGAATGGTCTTTGGAGCCCAACTTGCAAGTTCATCTCCACAACCATCACCTTTAGGAGGGCTTGCTTGAGCTATACAGTTTGAGCTGCCATCAGGACACTTTAAACGAACGTGGAAGTGGGAATGATGCCCCCACCAAGGCCTGATTTTACCTAACCAAACTCTCCTATTGGAATCAGAGTTTTCTTGTTCACAAAGGGTTTGCTTAATAACTGGGTGAACAAAAATTCGCACCACTTTTTCATCTTTGGCTGCATAGCGAATCACTTGAAAATGATCATCGGTCCAATTCGATTCACGCAATTTGTAGTTAGTGAGATCGACAACGCTCATTGGCTTAGGTACGGCAAGTTCATTCTCTGAAAGTTTTTTATCAGTGAGCCTTAACCATATATCAATATCCAAACCAGTCTGGTGACTTGAATGACCCGAAGAAAAACGTCCTCCACGAGGCAGAGAAATATCACCCACTAATAGATTTGTGTTGAGTTGTTTGCTTGTAGTTAAACCAAGCCGTTCAATAAACTGAATAGCTTCGGCATGGCCATAATAGCGTTCTCTCTGAGGGCGGATCACCTGATAACCTTGCCCATTAATTGGCAAAGCTTGCGCCCCGTCAAGACAACCATTAGCGTAACTACCTATGGATGAGGTTGAATTTCTTGTTGGGCTTTTCTCTTTTTCCCACGAGGTTGCTGATACAACAAACGAACAAAAGATAAGAGCCAATGTACAAAATAACCTCATAACAATTCCAAATAAACGATCACTGTTTTTATACTAGTCGTCATTAGGGAATTGGTGTATGTCGAGAGTGATATTTTTGGGATAGCTTGAGAGTTATCTACTGACTTTAGATATTTAAGTGAAAAAGCTTCACTATTCCTAGCGAATCTTCTCAATCTGTAGCGATATTATCGTAGTCGAAGACAAAAACTCACAGCCCTGAAACGACGAAAGCCTAGTCATAAGACTAGGCTTTCTAATAAATGGCGGAACGGCTGGGGTTGCAGGCACCGGGACTCGTTGGTCGCAGACCAAAACACTAGATACGAAAAAGCCCTAACATTTCTGTTAGGGCTTTGTCTAATAAGTGGCGGAGTGGACGGGACTCGAACCCGCGACCCCCGGCGTGACAGG